>DASQCU010000361.1:0-5064 GCA_035634575.1 Beijerinckia sp. | reverse complement strand
TGCTTTTTCGGTTCATGCCCAAACCGCGTCGGGGCCAGCGCCTGGCAGGCGCGCTGTAGAATCGCGCAAGGCGGTTTATACACTGATCGGCGCGAATTTCGGGCCTCTTGGCAATGTCGTGAAAGGGTCAACCCCATATGACGAAGCCGAAGTCGCAAAGCGCATCGATCGCGTCGCGTTCCTTGCTGGCTTGTTGAGCCTGAGCGAGTCCTATCCGGATGCGTCTAACCTCGGAGAGCCCGACACCAAGGCGAAGGCCGATATTTGGGAGAATCGTCCTGATTTTGAAAAGAAGCTGAAGGAGTTTCAAGATCACGCCGTCGCCTTGGCTCGCGTGAACGCAACCGAGAAGGCCGATAGTGATGCGTTCAAAACCGCAGTGAACACGCTCGGCCAAGATTGCAAAGCCTGCCACGATAGTTTCAGGGCCAAGTGAGGCCCCATCAGTAACTCGCGTCGAGTTTTCAGGCATGGGCGTCCCCCGGCAACCTCGTCTCGAAATGCCGCACGACGCTCATCCACAAGACCTATTGGTGCGCCAGGGGTCGTCCCAAATACGCCCCCTTCAGACGCACATGTAAATCCCGGATGAAGAGCCTGGTTTATGACGATCGCCGATGACCTTGCACGAGATGGCCTTGTAGAAAAGGAGTCCGTCGCAGAGCTGCAACTCGACAGTGAACACCCGCAAGTATGGGATTTGCCGGTGCGCATATTTCACTGGACGCTGGTTGCTGCCATCGTCTCTGCCTTCATCACCAACAGACTGGGCGTTGCCTATTTCAAATATCATGTCTGGTCTGGTTATGCCGTGATCATATTGGTCGCGTTTCGCATTATATGGGGCATTGTCGGGACCCGCTACGCACGCTTCTCGCAGTTCCTGAAAGGCCCTACTGCAACGTTTCGCTATGCACTGGGGTTGCTGGGCAGGCGCGCACCATCATATGCCGGGCACAATCCTTTGGGCGCATGTATGGTGGTGACGCTTTTGGCGGCACTGAGCGTGCAAGCCATTTCCGGCCTGTTCGGCAATGATGAGATATTCAATATAGGCCCTCTTGCCGGCTATATCAGCACGGACCTCAGCCTGCAGTTGACGACATTGCATCGCCGGCTGTTCTATTGGATCGCCGCCGCCGCGGCGATCCATGTGTTGGCGGTGATCGCCCATTATGTCTTCAGCCGGGAAAATCTGGTCCGCGCCATGATTACCGGCCGCAAGCCCCCTCATTGCGTGTCGGAGGGCGAAAGCATTGCCTCCTCGCGTGTCTGGCTCGCAGCGCTGTTGATCATTACGCTGACCGCTGCATTGTCGTGGATCGTGATCCATGCCCCCCTGCCAATCGATGCGGACTCGTAAGCATCGAAGCCATCAATGGACGCGACTGGGTCAGCAGAAAGCCGATTCTACGAACAAGTTCCAGTATCTTCTCGCGGCTGATTTGCTCGTAGCTGCACCGCCTAGAGTAGCTGCTTCATGCCCCAAACGGTGATCGTGAAGGCCGAAACCAAGCCGACCTTCTGTTACGGATGAAGACAATAAAAATCTTCAGGTCGCCTCCTCTTGACACTGCCGAGAGCTTCGCCCGGATCTTCGATGAACCGGGCGCAATCGCCTACGCGTGCGGCGTGCATGCAATGATGACGATGGGCAAGATCATAGTGGCGCGCTGAATATATCAGCAGGCACCATTCGTCCCAGGAGGAGACATGCGCCGGCCAGTCTCACCGTGCGAGGCGAGGCCTGTAAAGGTCATGACAGCTATTACATTTCGTAATGGCTTTCCTGGCGTCTGCAGCAGCGCCTTCGAAATCATCCTGCGCCACTAATTTCAGTGCCGAGCTGACAAGTTCGCGGCCCTCCTGTGATATTTGCACGGCGTCCGGCTTGTTCGCCTTTGAAAAATAGTCCTCCGTATATTTGAATCCGTCGAGAAGAATGCCCCCATCTTCGGTCGCACCGTCGACATTCTTCGCGGTGATGTCCGGTTCGAAATATTTGATCGTTCTATCGAGCGTCCGCATCAGATCGTCATCATAGTCGCGCAAATCGAGGCCAGTCCCCTCGGCTGCGCAAGTGACATTGATCAAGAGCGCCGCCCAAATCCCGGCCAGAACAGCCTTCTTATTCTTCATGTTCGATTGTCTTCCGAAATGTGGTTGCTGTAATTTAATTCAGTCGCTACTGGCGTCGAGCGTGATTGGAGGAACTGGCGATAGGCCATGGTCAAACACAGGTTGAAAGCCGCGAAGCGCCGAGACTCTGACGAAGACGAAAATACACCGTCCTCAAACAAACGCCCGGAAGACAAGTCTCCCGGGCCCAAGATCTTCAAGGATTCATCCTTTAGGCGTCGATTAGGCAAGAAGGTCGTTTACGACCTTGCCATAAACAACCGTCGGGCGTTCGGCTCGTCCAGCACGGAGGTAGATCGTCTTCAAATGATCGAGACCAAGGAGCTGGAGAACCGTGGCGTGGACGTCATAGGTGTCGACGGGATTGTCAACGGTCCTGAGGCCAATGTCATCCGTCGAACCGATCGTCGTTCCCGCCTTGATGCCACCGCCCGCGAACCATTGGGTGTAGCCCCAGGGATTATGGTCGCGTCCATTGCCGCTCTGACCATAGGAGGTACGGCCGAATTCGGATGTCCAGACAACCAGGGTCTGATCGAGTAGACCGCGCGCTTTGAGATCGGCAAGGAGGCCGGCGATCGGCTTGTCCACGGCCTTCGTATTTGCGTGATGATTTTCTTCGAGATTTCGATGCGCGTCCCAGTTTCTGGTATCGGCTGAACCTGTATTGTCCAACTCGCCAGACACGACCTGGATGAATCGCACGCCGCGCTCCACCAGACGCCGCGCCCGCAACATGACGGTGCCGTAATCCTTTGTGGCATCGTCGTTCAGACCATAGAGCGCCTTGGTGGCTTCCGTTTCCTTGCTGAGATCGACCGCTTCTGGAGCCGTAGCCTCCATGCGGTAGGCAAGCTCATAGGAACGGTTGCGCGCAAAGAGCTCCGTGTCGTCGGGACGCAATCCAGACTCGCGCTGGTTCAGCTTGTCGAGCAAGTCCAGATCGTCGCGTTGCTCCGCCAGATTGACCAGCTCCGGCCGTGCAAGATTGAGGATCGGCGATGGGCCGGGACGGAAGGCAGTGCCTTGATAAACCGCCGGCAGGAAGCCTGAGCTCCAATTGACCGATCCGGCCCTTGGCTCTCTTTTGCCGCTGTAGAGCACAACATAGGGCGGCAAATCCGGATTGGCGGAACCCAGGGCGTAAACGATCCATGCACCGAGCGAAGGACGGCCTGGGCTCAAGTCACCAGTGTTCATTTTGAGAATCGAAATGTCATGCGTGGCCCCGATCGTCACGCTGGATTTGACAAAGGCGATCTTGTCCGCGTGCTCAGCCAGATTCGGCATGAGATCCGAGAACCAGGCTCCGCTTTGGCCATATTGCTTCCAGGTGCGATTGGAAGCGAAGAGCTTGCCGACACCGCCCTGCGTGCTGGTCTTGAGTCCTTTCAGGAATGACTCCGGGACCTCCTGACCGGCAAGCTTGATGAGTTCCGGCTTGTAGTCATAGAGATCCAACGTGCTCGGGGCTCCATCCATATGAAGCCAAATGACCGATTTCACCTTGGGTGCAAAATGCGGTTGCTTCGGCGCAAGCGGATCGACGTATGTTCCAGCCGCCTGCGCCACGGGGACAGAGAAAACACCCCCTCCGGGCATGAAGCCATTCAACGCAAGCCCGCCGAGGCCATATCCGACATTGAACAACCATTCGCGACGCGAGGTCCGAGTCATGATCTAATTCCTTTTCGAGTATAGAAGAGCGGATCAGAAGCGGTAGATGAACTCGTTCGAATTCTCGACCGTGTGAACGAGATCGACAAAGGCCGATGCCCGCAGCGGATCTGTGAACTTAAGTTCCTTGCCGACAGGAACAGCGACCGAAAGCTTGCCGTCGGTTGCTTTGTCCGCGAGGATCTTTTCGTGTTTCTCGAGGTAGGCTTGCAAAATCGCCTTTTCGGACTCATCGGGCTTGCGCGCAAACAAGATCTCGTAAAGGCGATCGAGTTGCGCCGACTCGTCTGATCCCGCCTCGCCGATGATCCGGCCCGCCAAGGCCTGCGACCATTGGAACACGACATCATTGTTCAACAATGCGAGGGCCTGCAGTGGCGTAGTCGTCACGTCACGCTTGCTATGCGGCGCCGAAGCATTGGCCATGTCGAAACTTTCGAGCAGAGGATAAGGAACGCTTCGCCGCGTGAAGATATAGAGGCTGCGGCGATTGTAATCTTGTTGGTCCTTCGAGACCTCCCACATGTTGCCCGCGTTCAGATTGGAAGGCACGGGCGGAAAGACACTCGGACCGCCGACCTTCCCATTGAGCTTGCCTGAGGCAACGAGCAGGGAATCGCGGATCTCCTCGGCGTCGAGACGCTTGCGGGGGAACACCGACAGCAGCTTATTATCGGGATCAGCGCTCGCAACCTCCTCACGCGGCGACGATGATTGACGATAGACGCTGGAAAGAAGAATCTCCCGATGCAGCTTCTTCACGCTCCAGCCATCGCTGACAAATTTATAGGCCAAGTAATCCAGCAATTCTTGATTGGACGGCTTGTCGCCTGCCTTGCCGAAGTCGCTGACCGTGGCAACAATGCCCTTGCCGAAATATTCGTTCCACACGCGATTCACATAGACACGTGCCGTCAAGGGATTGGTGGGGCTCGCAAGCCATTTCGCAAGCGCAAGCCTGCGTCCGGAGGATGTCGCCGACGGCTCGATGTCCGGTGTTTCGCCCGTGTAGGCTTCGGGGAAAGCCGGCTGCACTTCATCCAGCGGCCGCTCATGATTGCCACCAAACAGAATATAAGTGGGCGGCGAATCGGAATGCCCGAGTTCTGTCGCGCCGGTGAGCGTGTCGGAACCCTTTGTGGGCTTGAGCTTGTCGAATTTTTTCAGGTCCTCCCCGAGCTTCTTGTACCGCGCCGATTTCTCGGCATAGGAGGGGTCGTAATCCTTCGAGTCCTTGGCCCCCGCGCT
>DASQCU010000360.1:0-6143 GCA_035634575.1 Beijerinckia sp. | reverse complement strand
GGCAAACCGGAAACGCGACCCGCGCGCCGCCTGGCGCCGATGAAGTCAAACGCGATATGCCGCTGGTGCCGGCGGCCTCGATCGCCGGGCGCGCGCTTGTGACCGTCATCGCCATCATGACGTTTCTCGCCTCGCTCACGGCGGGGACGGCTCTGTTGGTTGGCGAGGCCTCGCAGGGCTGGCAAGAGGATGTCGCGCGCGAAATAACGATCCAGATCCGTCCCGTGGCGGGCCGCGACATTGATGCCGATGTGACGAAAGCGGTCGGGGTCGCGCAACAGACGCCGGGGATCACGGATGCGCGCGCCTATTCGCGGCAGGAGTCGGAAGGGCTTTTGCAACCCTGGCTCGGCGCCGGGCTCGACCTCTCAGAACTGCCGGTGCCGCGTCTCATCGTGGTCGGGGTCGATTCCAGCCAAAGGCCGGATCTGAAGTCTCTGCAGAAGAGATTGAACGAGACGATTCCGGGGGCAAGCGTCGATGATCACAGCCTTTGGCTCGCGCGCCTCGACAGCATGGCAAAGACGGTTGTTCTTGTCGCGATCGTGATCTTTCTCCTGGTATTGGCTGCGATGATTTTGGCGGTGGGCTTTGCCACGCAAGGGGCGATGGCGGGCAATCGCGAGATCATCGAGGTCCTGCATTTTGTTGGCGCGGCCGATGGCTATATCTCGCGCCAGTTCCAGCGGCATTTCTTTCGTCTTGGCCTGCGCGGCGGCGCAATCGGCAGCGGCCTCGCGATGGTGGCCTTCTTCGTCGGCGGCATGCTCTTGTCCTGGTGGCGGGAGACACCGGGCGGCGATCAGATGGAAGTGATGTTCGGCAGCTTCGGCCTTGGCGCGAAAGGATATCTCGCGATTGCCCTCATCGGCGCGAGCATAGCGATCGTCACCGGGGCCGTCTCGCGCGGGATCGTCTTCCGGCATTTGCGCGATCTGACGTGAGGCATGGGCCAGGGGAACATCCGGCGCCCGGACGCCGCGTACGTCCTCGACGTTCTGCGCGAGCCGCCGGTGCAGGTCGCCGCCGGGGTGCCAGGGCGAGGCCTTATTGACATTCGGCCTCCAATACCAAGGCATAATTTGTTCGCGCCGCAGAAATCCTCTAAAAATAAGGCGAAAAACCAGGTTTCTTGGGCAGCTTCGTCAATCGCAAGGCTCTGCAAGGAAGGCAAGGATGACCGCAGTCCTCGATCTTTTGGAGGGCGCCACGCGCCACAAACTGAATGTCGACGATTACTACCGCATGGCCGAAGCTGGCGTCCTCAAACAAGGGGAGAGGGTGGAATTGATCGACGGAGAAATCATCGACATGACACCGATCGGCAGCGGGCACGCGGGAAAGACAAGCAGGTTTGATAGTCGAAGACCTTGAGAGTTGCGTAACCACTAGGAGGCGGGCGCCCAGGTTTATATCGTTGCCGGGCGTGACACCGGGGGCATGCAATCGTTTGGTCAACGCATCCGCGAGGCGACGCACTTGTAATTATATCCTATAAAATTTATCAAGTAGGCATACTATGCGACATTGTGAAAATTAATTTTAAGCTTTTTGTAATTAGAGCACTCGCCAACTTGGCTCGCCTTCATCGGTTTTATGAAACTTGATCGGTCCTGTACCGCAGATTGCAATGACCGCCGGTTCCTTCGCTTGCCGCAGGACTCCATCGAAATGCGACGTCCTGGCAATTCGATGGACGAAACCGCCCGCTGGCACGGGAACGGTATTATCGGGATCGAACCGGTCGCCACTGCCGACCCACCAGGTTCCAGAAACAACGATGCTAAAGCGGTCGGTTTCGTACCAGTGGGGTGCACTCATGAAGCCTGGATACCACTTCACTAAAGTGAGGTAAGGCCCGGGTTCGGAGGGCTTATTCCATAAGTTGGCGTATTCGGCAGTCCCCTGCGGACGGTCGAGTGCCACTTCCCACTTGATCTGATCCTGTTGCTGAATGATGGTCATAGCAGGGTCGACCCCGGCGGCCATGGCCTCTTTTCCTATGAAGGTAGCGAGAAGCGGAGCCAATAGAATGTCGCGACGGCTGGTCGAAGCATGTTCCAACATAGCGACGACTCCTTATTTTTACGTTGCCCCGGGATTCACCTTCTGAGAGCTTCAGGCAACGAATAATTTACAAACATTATAGACTATATATATTTTTATCGTAGCAAGTTGCTTTTCGAAGGTAATTGCTCAGGCTGCGGCTATGCGAAAGCGTGATCGTGACCAATGAGCGCTCCTACAACGAGTTCCCGGCGCGCTGAATGCTGGTCCGCGGCGCACGATGTTTCACTTCACATTTACATGGATGGTCGCGCTGAGCGCTGGCCCGTATGACAGGTGTCCGCCATTGGCAAATTGGAGAGTGAGTGTGTGCGTGCCGGGTGGCAGGGTCAGCTGAGTTTCGGTTTGCGCCTTGCCGAAATGAATCGATTTATCATTGAACGGGACGACAATATCCTCATCAAGCGGACCGCCATCAATGATCAAATGATGATGGCCGCTGTCCGGGGATTCGTCGCCCGCGGGTTTAAGCGATAAGCCTTCAAGGCCAAATTTCACGGTGAATGGGTTGGCCACTGTGGCGCCGTCGGACGGCTCGATGAAAAACACCCGCGGGCTTGCGGCATAGGACGGAAAGATGGCGGCGAAAGTCAACGCCAGGGCCGCGCATACTGTTGGGATTTGTTTCATACAGCTTCCTTATCGATCAAATTTCCGGTTCAGGTCTGGCTAATAAAGCACTTTATCTATAAATTTAACATACTAAATTCAACTCAAAAGCCTCTTTCAAAGCGGCGGCCTAGGCCAAAGAGGAGAAGCCATGAATCTCGGCAGAGCAATGTCCCTTGGCGGGATTGCCGCACCGCTGGTGATATGTGTGCCGGTTGGAGCGAAATCACAACACCGAGCGGGTGCAAGACTTGGCGCGGGGGCCGGGACGGCTGATCGCCAGCTGGACGGGATCGACCTCTGCCGGAGCGGTCCGCTGTGGCTCGGATCTGACGCGATCCAGACGCTCGTTCAACGCCAAGAGGAACGAAGCCTGAAATGTCAACCTTCAAAGGTGTGTAAACAAAGGTCTCCTATTTAGCCGAGCCTTAAGGCCATTCCTCGGAGAGGCCGCTTAGGGTCGCGATCGATCGGTGGATGCGCGCCCACTGACTGCTGAGCGGTGGAGCCGGCCTCTGACCTGATGGCAAAAGCAAATCCATATCCTGTTGCGGCGAGATAATAATTCTTCTAAATAGATGGATATTGTGGACTGCATGCGAGATTGGGTTAGGGGAGGCATCCCTCCAGCTCCTTCGCACGATCGTCAAAATGGAAGTGTCAATGCGTCTCTTATCCACTCTGCAAAGGAAGCAAACGGGCCGCAACTCCCTGCTTCTAGCCAGTGCTTCATTGATTAGCATTGCGGTCTGCAGTGCCGCACCCATCGCCAGTTTTGCGGCGGAGATCCAAAAGCCTGTTCCCGATTCCTCCGGCTTGGATGATCATGCTTTTGGGAACAGCTTCGCATCTCAAGATGATGACAATTCCGGCCGACGGAGAGAGAAAGGCAAAAGGCGGCCCAATATTCTTTATATCGTCGCGGATGATCTCGGCTATTCAGATCTTCATGCCTTTGGCGGCGAAATTAATACGCCGAACATTGATCAACTTGCCGCGCAGGGGACAGTTTTCACGAATTTCCATACTTCTGCGGTCTGTGCTGTCACACGTTCCATGATGTATTCTGGAGCCGATCATCATCTCGTCGGAGAAGGGACTATGGGCGCCCCCTCTGACGAAAGGAAAGGTCTCCCAGGTTATGAAGGCTACTTGAACGATCGCGCACTCTCAGTCGCACAGCTGCTGCGCGATGGCGGCTACCATACCTATATCGCAGGCAAATGGCACCTCGGGTCGAATATAGCCTTGGGGCAAACTCCGGTCTCTTGGGGGTTTGAACATTCCTACGTCTTGCTCGGAGGCGCCACCGCCAATCATTTTGGTCACGAGGCCGTGGGTTCCCAAAATTACGCCTCCGACGGCGTCTATGTTCAACCTGGTCAGCCCGGCCAACCCGGCGGCGATGGGACGGATTTCTACGATGCCGATTTTTATGCGCAAAAGTTGATTTCTTATATCGACGCGGGCCTTCGGGACGGCAAACCGTTTTTGGCTTTCGCCACCTTCACCTCGCCGCACTGGCCACTACAGGTGCCGGAACCTTATTTGAGCAAATATAGCGGCTTTTACAACGCTGGCTATGAGCCGACCCGCGCAAGGCGTTTGCATCGGATGAAAGAATTGGGCATCATTCCCAAAGATTTCATTCCCTATCCAGGCCGCGCTGAGACGCTGAGCGCCTCGCCGCCCACTGCCAATTATGGCACGGCGGCTGCCAAATATATCAATGCCATCAATCCCAACCCGCCCGTGGGCGACCCGAGTTTTGTCGATTACGGGCTTGGCCTTGTCGATCCATTATGGAGCAGTCTCACGCCGGCGCAGCAGCAAACGCAAGCGCGCTACATGGAAATTTTCGCGGGCATGGTCGAAAATCTCGATCACAATATCGGGCTTTTGATTCAGCATTTGAAGGATATTGGCGAATACGACAATACATTCATCATCTTCCATTCCGATAATGGCGCCGAAGGGTGGCCGCTTTCAGCGCAGCAAGAACTCTATAATGAGCAGCCAGCGAATTTCGCCAATCTGGGCCAGAGCGGTTCCAACGTTCAATATGGTTTACGCTGGGCCGAAGTGAGCGCGACGCCGCTCAATCTCGTCAAGGGATATACGGGAGAAGGTGGGGTTTCGGTGCCCGCAATCGTCCATCTGCCAGGCCAGACGCAACAATATGCGACGGTTCGTGACTTTATCCACATCCGCGATTCAGCGCCGACCCTGCTTGCGCTTGCAGGGATAGCTCCTCCTACAACACCGGCACCACCTTTGTTGAATGCGGATGGTGTTGATCAGAACGCTGGCAAAGTCGTTTACGATGGCAGATACGTTTACCCGATGAGCGGGCTGTCCTTTCTCGATAAGGTGAACGACGCACGCACCCGTCCATTCTACAGCTTTGCTGGCCTTAACCAATGGGAGGAGACACGCGGTCGCCCATTGCATCTCGAGCCGGTTGGCGAAGAGATTTACGGCCGAACCTATTTGCACAAAGGTCCGTGGAAAGCGATCTTTACCGAGCCTCCTTTGGGTCCTCTCGATGGGCATTGGCAACTGTTCAATATCGAAACCGATAGGGGCGAAACCCATGACCTTTCCGCCCAATACCCGGCGCTGCTTCAACAGCTGATTACCGATTGGAAGAATTATATGAAGAGCGTTGGCGGCGTCGAACCGTTGCAGCCGAAAGGTTATTATTAGGATTGGTGCATGAGGACGATTCGTTCGGCATGGATGTGCGGCGCCCTGGGTTTGGCTTTGTTGGCGCCGCAAAATTCTCATGCTGAAAGGAACTCGGTTCGGATTGGTGCACTCTCTGGGCCGACTACGCAAATTCTGGAAGTCGTTCAGGAAGTTGCCGCTGAAAACGGGCTGCCGATCGAGATCGTCAGATTTGACAATCTCGATAAGCTAACAGAAGCGCTAGAGTCCGGAAATCTTGAGGCAGATGAGGAACCAAACGCGCCATCGCTCGAAATCCAGGTGCAACAGCATGGCTATAAGCTCACGCAAGTGGCTTACACGGTCACCCAGCCGATGGGTATCTATTCGAGTAAGATCGCTTCGCTGACAGGCCTTAAATGGGGCGACCGCATCGCCATAGCGGCTAACCCCATTGATGGCCCACGCGCATTAATCTTGTTGCATAATTGCGGGTTGCTGGGTTTGCGGGACGGCGCCGGTCTCAATGCCACAGTAGCCGACATAACGGAAAACCCGAAAAATTTGCAGATTATCGAAATTCCCACAGTGGACATGCAAACTTCGCTGCAATCGGTCGCGGCTGTCGTGATGCCTTTTTCTTCGGCTACGAACCTCGGGCTCTATCCGGCTCGGGATTCCCTTGTGATCGAAGATGGACATTCGCCCTATGCCGGCATATTGGCGGTCAAAGATGAGGACAAGGATGCGCCATGGGTCAGCCAATTGATCAAGGCCTATCACTCCGAAAAGGTCAAGGC
>DASQCU010000359.1:0-4705 GCA_035634575.1 Beijerinckia sp. | reverse complement strand
GTGACAATAGGACTACCGGAGGCTGTTTCACATGGCCATCCGCCGTGAATACATCCCATTTGCCGATTATCTAGACGATATTTCACTCAATAGCAACGAACCGCAGAACGGTGGGTAAATGAAGTTCATGAAAAATTTGATAATGAGACAGAAAAATATTGTTTTTGGTTCTATTAACTTTTTTAGAAATAGCGATTTTTTTATGGAAAAGAATTGAAGCTTTTCCTCGTTATTGTAAGCTTGACTTTGAAATGTGCCATCTTGTGGCCACGAAGTTGTCACTTGCCCGACCGATATGGAATGGAAGATCTCACGATAATGGGGCCCTACGAGCCGCTGACCTGGCCATAAAATTGAATTATATGAAGAAACACTCGAACAGAAGAATAGGCTTTCGTGCGGTATTTTCCGTTGCGGACGCGAAGAAAAAACTCGGCGATTTGCTGCCGAGCATTCTTTTTATTATGATTATGCTGACCTGCGTTCCAGCCCACGCGGTCGATATGCTGGCGGATATCTATGTCGCGCCCGATGGAAACGATGCCTGGCCGGGCAGCCTTCCTGCCCCCAACGGCAAAGGCGAGGGCCCGGTGGCGACACTCACCCGCGCGGCGCAAATTATCAGGGAGAAACGCGCAGCGCTCAATGGCCGGCCAAAAGGCTTCACGGTTCTTGTTCGCGGTGGCACTTATTACCTGTCGAGCCCGGTCATTTTCACGTCGCAGGATTCGGGCGACGAGGGCGCGCCGGTCGTCTATGCGGCCTATCCGGGCGAACACCCGGTGTTCAGCGGCGGCCAGCCTTTGCGTGGTTTTGTCAAGGATGCGGAAGGGCGTTGGCAGCTTGACATCCCCGAGGTCAAATCCAGCCAATGGTATTTTACCCAGCTTTTCGTGAACGATCAGCGCCGCTTCCGCCCGCGCCTGCCAAAGACGGGCTATTACAAGATCGACCGGGAAGTCCCGGCCTCGCCGCAGGTGGCCAGAATGGGTTACGATCGCTTCGGCTATTCTGGCAGCGATATCAATCCAGACTGGCACAATTTGCAGGATGTCACAGTCACTGCTTTCCAGGAATGGACGGCGGCCGAGCTCAATATCAAAACCGTCGATGCGGCCGATCATGCGGTCCAGCTCCGGGGCTGGACCAAGGCCACTGACTTTTACAAGTTCAAGCCAGGCTATCGCTATCGTGTCGAGAATGTGAAGGAAGCGCTCAGCAAGCCGGGTGAGTGGTATCTCGACCGTGCGACCGGCCATCTGACCTATATTCCCCGGGCCGGTGAGGAGATCCAGTCCGCGAGGGTCAGCGCGCCGAAGCTCGAACATCTCCTCATTCTGACCAATTACGCCGATTCGGGAAAGCCGGTGGCGAACATCAAATTCCAGGGCCTAACCTTTGCGCAGACTGCCTGGCCGCAGCGCATCAACGCGGCAACCGGCGGACAGGGCGGCATTTCGACAACGAGCGCGGCAATCGCGGCGGTGGGAGCGGTGAATGTCACATTCGACGAAATCGCTGTCCGCAATATCGGCGGCTATGCGATGGCCTTGGGGCCAGGCTGTCAATCCGATAAGATCATCAACAGTGCATTTGCCGATCTCGGCGCCGGAGGGATCAATATTGGAGATATCATAACGTCCTACAGCATTCCGCAGATGCTGAACACAACCACTGATCCCCGCGTCACCGGCAATCTGGTGCAGAATAATCTCATTACCGGCGGCGGGCGCATCAATCCCGCCGGCATAGGCATCTGGGTCGGCAAGGCAGATCATATTACTGTCGCGAATAATGAAGTTTCCGACTTTTATTACACCGGCATCTCCGTCGGCTGGACCTGGGGTTACGACGAGAGCAAGACAAGCGACAATCATATCTCGCGCAATTTGGTCCACACTATCGGACAACATGTTCTCTCTGATATGGCCGGCATCTACACTCTCGGCGTTCAGCCGGGCACTGAAATATCCGACAATATCATTCATGACGTTGATGGTTTTCGTTATGGCGGCTTCGCCATCGCGCTCGACGAGGGTTCATCGAATCTTACTGTGCAACGAAATCTTACCTATAATACTTCGCATGGTGGCTATTCCATGAATTTTGGCAGGGATAATGTCATAACTGACAATGTCTTCGCCGGAAGTCCGAATTATCAGCTGACGCTCGGCCAGGGACAGAGCTTCAACTCCCTGACCTTCACGCGCAATATTGTTTATTTTTCCGGTGCTGGAAAATTGGCTGTGGGACCCTGGCCGGATCTCATTGCGAATATCGATTCGAACATTTACTGGAATAACTCGACACGTCAGATCAGAACTTTCGCGGATCAGGTGAAGACCGGAACAACGGTGGTCACCGGCACGACACCCTGGCTGGAATGGCGGACGCAACATCACCACGAGGCGCATTCCCTCATTGCCGATCCGCTTTTCAAAAATCCCGCTGCCGGCGACTTCACCTTGCCCGCCAATTCACCGGCCAGGAAATTAAACATGCAGCCGCTCCCGACCGAGGCCGGGCGGACGACGAAAATTGATCTAATGCCCGGTTTGCCCCCCGTTCCCAAGGCTTTCGACTAATGGCACTGACAGTCTTTCCACATATGCTCACGCGGTTTACGAGGCGTGTAGGTGTTGGCCACGCTGCGCTCCCGGCCCTCGCGTTGCTCGCATTGGGGTTTGCTTTTGTTTGCCCCTCTGTCGCGGCCGAACAGAGAGAACAGGGCAGGTGCATCTGGGTCTTGGGCGACAGTACCGTCGAGGACGTTCCTTCAAAACTTGCGGAGCTCCTGCCCGGCAGGCAAATCATCGCGGGTGGCATCGGCGCCCAGACATCCATCCAGATTGCCGCCCGCGCGGGCGCGCTTCCAACGCATCTGACCGTAGATGGCGATGCGATCCCCGCCACAGGGAGCGTTGAGGCGCGGGGCGTCAATCCGCGTTTGATTTCCGGCTCGCCTCCGTCCGGCAAAATCAGGGGCAGCCTCGCCGGACGCAGCGGCGAACTCACCCGCGATGACAAGGATGCCTATCTTTTCACGCCCGATCCGGCCGCAACGAGCACGCCCGTGGCGGCCAATATTGCCTTCACGCCCGATACGAGGGAAGCACATGGATGTATCCTCATCCTCGGTGCGGGGCGTAACAATTACAATGCGACGGAAAGAGTCCTTTTCGACATTGGCGCAATTCTTGGCTCCTATACCGAGAGCAAAAACAAGGAACCGGCCAGATTTCTTGTCCTCAGCGTGCCGAACGCCGCCGGCGAAGGCATCGGCACCCCGCCCTACAAGATCATCATGCGGCTCAACCAGGCCCTGGCGCAAAGATATGGCCGCAACTTTCTCGATTTTCACCAATATGCTGTGGAAAAAGGCGTGAAGGTCCTGGGGCTCGCAACGGATAGCGCGACTGAAGGATGGATAGCACAGGATATTGTCCCCGAGGTGCTCCGCCGCGACATCATTCACCTTAATGCGCAAGGCAATGACGTCTTCGCTGCATTTATCGCAGCCGCCATCAAGGAGAGAGGATGGTAGCCGCCAGGCAAGCGTTTGTCTCTATTTGTGAGATGAGCGTAAAGAACCCTGAATCCTCAGGGACTCAGGATATGCCTACGGTCATCGCTGATGCCCCTTTCGAATTTTCGCCAACCCTAAAGAATAAAGCGAAAATTCGAGAGAGGAACCAAGGACCTCACTTTACGGCCCTTGGTCCAAAACATCATTATCGATGATCGCAACACCGGGAAGAGGTTTCAAACGTGGCCAACGAGTCGAGCTTGATCGCGACTGCATCCCACAAGGTCCATATTGCAATCCCTTTCCTGATGTTCGCGCCCTTCGGCTTGATCCAATGGCTGGTGTTTGGGACCGACCCCTCGATAGTGGTCATGGCGCTCGCCTGCGTGACGATCCCCTTTCTTCCGCTGCATGTTTATGGGCGTGACCTTTATGGGGTGATCGGCATAATTTTCAGCTTCAGATATGTCGGGATTCCCCTCATAGCGAAGACTTTCTACGGGCAACGGCTGGAAGAAAATTTATTCCTTCCCTACGATACTTATTTCATGACCACAGTACTCATGGTCACGGAAACAGCGATCCTGTTTGCCGCCCGCGCCTGGGACAACGGCAAGACATATTTTAATTTTCCCTTGGATTCACTTTCCCTGCAAAGGCTTGCCGTGATCTCGTGCGCCATAGGCTTTGTCGGGCTGGTGATCGCAGCGAGCAATAAATCTCTCGAGTCCGGCATCGGCAACACCGGCCCCGTCTGGCTCATCGCCAATTATATGGAGTTGCTTTTCTTGCTGGGTCTCGCGGCACAGACCCTTTGCGGCATCATCCAAAGCAACGGGCGGAGTTTTGTCACGTTCCGGCTGATGCTGATCCTGGTGCTGGAACTCCCGCTGGTTGTCGCCCTCAATGTACGGGAGTTTTACCTCACTGGCCTGATCACGGTGGCCGCAACTGCGTTTCTGTATAATACGTTGCGCTGGCGTCATCTCCTGTTCGCCGCCCTCTTCGGCTATTTCTTTCTCTCGATCTTCTCACCTATCACTCTCTATCTGCGGCTGATGAAAGAGGGATTGTCCATGCCGCAATATTTGCAATTGGCACAGGACACTGTCGTCAAGGCGGCCTCCGATCCTTCATTCTTCAAGGATCTTACGGAAGCACAGAAGAACTCAAACTTTA
>DASQCU010000358.1:0-2218 GCA_035634575.1 Beijerinckia sp. | reverse complement strand
TGCTCTTCAGAATTTCGGCACGTGTCAGCGCGATGGAGTCCACGATCGCTTCATTCACATCCACCCGATCCGCCTGTGGCGGCTCCTTCTTGACCAAGGCACGGATGCGATCGATCACCTCGCTGACCCGCCGACCGTCTTTGATGATGTCACCAAGCGCCTCGTGGACTTGGTTCAGATCGGGCGGCTCGGTGATCAGCATGCGCAACGCAGCATGTGCATTGGTGACGAGTGCCCCGATCGGCTGATTGACCTCATGCGCGATCGAGGCAGTCAATTCGCCGACGGTCGCGACGCGGTTGGCGTGCGCGAGCTGCATCTGGGCATCACGCAATTTTTCGGAGGCCAGCATTCGCTCTGTTAGATCGCGGGCGATAACGAGTACGGCTTCGACCCGCTCCGACTCCAAGCGCAGCGGCGAATAAGTCACAAACCAGTATTTGCGGCCGTCGGGGCCATTGAACCATTCTGCATAGCTGGCCTCTTCTCCAGAAAAGCATCGATCCAAATTCGGTTTGGCTAATCGATCGAACATTTCCTTGCCGACAACGTCACGGATATGCATCCCGATGACCTTCTCGGCCGCAATTCCCCAAAACGTCTCATACATCGGATTGGCCCGCCGATACCGGTAATCCCTACCTAGGATGCCTACGAGGTCCGGTGAGCGCTCGAAGACCTGTTCAGTCAGATATTCAGCCCGCTTGCGATCGGTCACGTCGGTGGAGGTGCCAATGATTTCGACGAGATCGCCCGAGGGGTTCAAAACGGCATGGCTTACAGAATGGATATGTTTGAGGGTGCCGCCCGGAAGAACAATCCGGAAATCCACCTCGTAATCTGTCCTCTTGCGGAGTGTTTGCTCCATCCTCTGGACCGCCCTTTCGCGGTCGTCCGGATGGATGCGCCGCGCCCAATCTTTGGGGTCCGGCATCCCCGCTGCGGGATCGAAGCCAAACAAGCGGTGGTGTTCCTCGGATGAATAGATGAGACGTCGGCTCGCGACGTCGTATGCGAAGCTACCCGTGTGGCTGATCCTCTGCGCCTCCGCCAAATGAGTCTCTGCCCGCTTGCGTCCGGTAATATCCTCGCAGACGATCAAGATGGCCGGCCGCTCCTTCATCAACGTCGCTTTGCCCGTTTCGCGGACCCACAGCATCGTTCCATCTTTGCGCACCTTGCGAGCTTCCCAGCTCATCGACTGGCCAAGCCGTTCAGGACATCTGGCAGCATTTCTCTGAACTGAAGCCCGGTCGGTTTCGTGAAACACATTCAGCACGGAGCGACCGACCAATTCATTGACCGAGTAGCCCAGCTGTTCGGCGCCAAACGGATTCACGGATAGGACGGTCCAAGCTTCGTCCACAATGAAATACATGGTCGGGTTGTGCTCGAAAACCGCCTGCCATCGTTGCTCGCTATCCCGCAGGGCTTCCACTGCGCGCCTTCGCTCTTCGACGTCGCTGGCGGTGCCATACCACTTCACGATTGTTCCTTGCTCGTTTCGCAGCGGCGTCATCCGCAGCACGAACCAGCGATAGTCCCCGTTGGCACTCCGAATACGCACTTCATTTTCAAAAGGCTCCCCGGCCGCTAAAGCTGCGCGTAACTCTTCGACTTTCCGATCTTCCGGATGCAATGCATCCAGCCAGCCCCGGCCGCGTAATTGCTCGGAAGAGAAACCGGTGTAGTCACGGAAGCGTTGATTCGAGAAATCAGCCGAGCCGTCGGGCGATGTCTTCCAGATCAAGGCCGGGATCCCGTCGACGACGTTGGCCAGCGCATCCGTCGCGGCCCGCGTCCTTCGCACCAGGCTGGTGACGATCAATGAGGTGATCAGAAACGCGGCGACCGTGACGATGTCTTCTTGATACTCGATACGAAAGCTGAAAATCGGAGGGGCAAAAAAATAGTTCAGACACACGATGGCGATGAACGAAAGGGCAACCAAGGGAATGAAGGCAACAGCAAGGGATAACACAACGATCAGGATCAAATATGTGAAAGCGGTCGAGACGAGGCGGAAGTCCAGCCAAAAGCACAGCGCCGTCAGCAGTGCCAGCGCGATGAGGCCAAGCAGGAAGTGCCCTGTCTCATGCAACAATCTGGTGATTGGACTGCGCGTCATTCCGATCAACCGCTCGCTGGGGTCGGCCGCCTCGCGACAGTAGTCACTCCATTCCGACAGAAGCTCCCGGCAATCATAGCGCTCTAGGCA
>DASQCU010000357.1:0-4816 GCA_035634575.1 Beijerinckia sp. | reverse complement strand
CGCTCGCCTTGCGCGCTTCATCGGCCTTGCGGGCCGCTTCCGCGCCGCGCGCTGCAGCAGTGACCTCGGTCTCCATCCGGGCGATGAGGTCCTTGAGGCTGGACGCGTGCTTGGCGAGTTCGGCAGCACGTTCGCGCTCGGCGCCGAGTGCCTGCTCGGCGGCGGAAAGCGCAGTCTGCCTCGCTTCGATCAGCGCGGCGAGGCGCTGGCGATCCGCGCGAATATTGGCCATGTCGTGAGCGAGCTGATCGCGTTCCGCCGCGATGGACTTACGCACCGCCAAAAGATCGGTGAGGTCGGCGGCAAGAGATTCGGTCTCGGCGCGCATCTGCGGCACGACTGCCCCGAGAAGCATTGAGGTTCGAATCGCCTGGAGCATATCTTCCGGCGCGACAAAGAGGGCAGGCGGGGGGCGGCGGCCCATGCGTTGCAAGGCAGCGAGAACCTCGGCGATCACCGCACGCCGCCCTTCGAGCGAATGGCGAATCGCGTCCTCGCTCCCGGTCATAGTGTCGAGCCGCTTCTCGGTCTCGCCGATCTTGTCCTCAAGGGCGCTGACCCTTTGCGTCGTCTCGACGAGAGCCTCGGTGAGTTTCGCGCGATCGGTCTTGATCGATTCGATCTCTGTTTCGATCTTGCGGCCCTGTTCCGCGGACTGATCGAGCGTATCCTGCACGCCGCGCAATTCGAGCTGATGGGTGCTGAGTTCCTGGGCTTTTTGCTCAGGCAGCGGCGCGGCAGTCTGGGCTGCCAGCGAGGAGCAAAAAGTCACCACGGCCGCAAGGCTTGCGCCGTGCATCGAGCCGAGGGCGGAACGGTGGTCGAGAATGATCGCGGCTCTACCTTTTTGTATGATCGCATTTTCAGACGGCGAACCGGCATCCACTTCGCCTGAAAATGCTCTAGTCGACGAAGACTATCACGTGACGAAAATGGCGTTAGCGCGGCAAAAGCCGCTCGAAAAGCTATTCCTTGTGGAGAATTATGTGGCGGGTCCGCAATCCGCGACTGGGACGCTTCAATCGCGATGATAGGGGTGGCCGGAAAGGATCGTGATGGCGCGGTAGATCTGCTCGGCGGCCATGATCCGCACGAGCTGATGCGGCCAGGTCATAGCACCAAAGGAAATAACCAGCGAGGCCGTGCTGACGAAGGCCGGATCGAGGCCGTCGGCGCCACCGATCACCAGCGCGGCTGTGGCAATGCTTTCATCCCGCGCGCGGCCGAGAAACTCGGCAAATCCGCGGCTGGTCAGCGACTTTCCCGTCTCGTCGAGCGCGACGACAGACGCACCAGGAGGGATCAGGCTACGAATTTCCTTCGCCTCTTCCGCCTTGCGATCCTCGGGGCGGCGGGCACGACTCTCCTCGACCTCGCGGAGAGCGATTGCAGAAAACCCTAAGGCGCGGCCAGCATTGGCGGCGCGCTCGATATAGCGGGCGGCCATTTCCCGCTCGGGTCCGGCCTTCGACCGCCCGACGCAAATGAGCAAAAGACGCATCGCGGCTCGGTTTAAGCGGGGCGCTCACCTCGCGCGGCGCTCGGCCAATCGCACGCTCGACTTTTCGCTCGACTTTTCACCTGGCCTGTCGCCGCCCCACATTTTTTCGAGATTGTAGAATTGACGGACTTCCGGCCGGAAAATATGGACGATGACATCGCCCGCATCGACCAGGACCCAATCGCAATTCTGCAATCCCTCGACGCGGGGGCCGGCATGGCCTGAGGGACTGGCCGCCTTGAGCGCCTTGATGAGGTGATCGGCAATCGCGCCGACATGGACATTCGAGCGGCCGCTCGCGATTACCATGACATCGGCCAAGGTCGTTTTGCCGTGCAGATCGAGGGAAACGATGTCTTCGGCTTTCGAATCATCGAGACTTGTCAGGATAGTCTGCACGAATGTGCCGGCATCTGGCCCTGAGGGGGCTTGAACCGGGGGAAGCGGCGTAACAGCCGCCTCGGCAAAAATCGTGGAGCTCAGTGTTTTCGATCCTCTAAAGGCACGGGTCGAAGGAACCGGGTGCCTCTTTAACATGCCGCAAATTGGCAAAAAATTCAATCTTCGCGTTGGCGGGCAGGGGGAGTCTGCCCTTTTAGAGCGGGACTCAGCTCTCACGCGGCGTCGCCAAGCTTGCGAACTACAAGGAGGCCGCAGCGCTACGCGCCTTATCGATAAGCTGTTGCGTCGCGTAAACCGAGTTGTCATCCGGGACATGGACGATGGCGCCGAAGTCCTTTGCCAGGGCGGCACAGACGATCATGACGCTCGCATATTCGCGCGGGTCGCCACCCCAGCGAAATGCGATCGCGGCATCATTTCCGGCAATCTGCGATTGCAGCTCCGGGGTGGTCGCAAGCTCCGCCGCATCATGGAAACGAATGTCGAAACCGGCGTCCTCCCCATCCAAAGTGCAAGGCAGATAGCCCGACGATTTGAACGGAACATAGCCATCGTCGAGGGTCAGTTTCAATTTGAGAGCGTCCACAGCTTTCTGCAAAGCCTGCCGTGCAGGGACATCCTTGCGCTCGAGGAAGGCGGTTTGCGCGCGCGCCATGCTTTATCTCCTTTGCTTTGCCTTTCGCGAATGTATCTCTTTCGCATCATTTTGGCAGGGCTGGCCACCGTTCTCTCAGCTGCGCCGCGCGCGATCGGCGGCGAGCAGGGCGAGACCCGAGGCGACCGACTGGAACGCATCGCCAATGTGTACGCGATTGTGACCGAAGCGCTCGACGAACAAGGCCCGGACGGCGGGCACGAAAGAGGTGCCGCCGGTCAGGAACACGGCATCTATGCCGGAGGCATCGACTCCAGCCTGGGCAAGCGCGAGATCCATGGCCTCGGCAATCTTGGCAAGGTCATCCGCGATCCAGGTTTCGAAATCAGCGCGCGACACTTGCGCCTCGATCTCGATCCCCTCGCGCGCGAAGGTGAATTGCGCGCTCTCCTTTGACGACAACTCGGCCTTGAGCGCGCCGACCGCGCGATAAAGCTCAAAGCCCAGATCGAATTCGATGAGCGTGATGAGATCTTCGATCAGATGCGGCGCTTCGGCGCTCGCCGCGAGCTTCTTCAATTCGCCAAGTGTCTGCGGCGATTTCAGCCAGGAGAGCTGATGCCATTGCGCGAAGGCGGCATGGAAATAGGCCGGGATCGGCAGCAGCTTTTCAAAGGAACGATAGAGCGTTCCCTTGCCAAGCCGGGGCGCAACGACATGATCGAGAATGCGATAATCGAACGTATCGCCAGCAATGCCGACGCCGCTATGGGCGAGCGGCTTCGCTTCGAGATTGCCGCCGGCATGGGCGAATTTAAGAACTGAAAAATCACTGGTGCCGCCGCCGAAGTCGGCGACCAGCACCGTCTCGCCGCGGTCGAGCTTGCGCGCATACCAATAGGCTGCGCCGAGCGGCTCGAAGGCGAATTCGATGTGCGGGAGTCCGGCCTCGCCATAGGCGCTGGCAAGCCGCTCCACCGCAAGCGCCTCATCCGGCCGCTCGCCTGCGAAGATCACCGGACGCCCGCCGATAATGGGCAGCGTCTTGGCGTGATCGCGCCCCTTGTCGCCGAGCAAATGGCCGAGGAAGGTCGAGATGAGCCTCTCAATCGTGAAGCGCTCGCCATAGAGCCGCGTTTCGGTGAAGAGTTTGCTGGCAAGATGCGTCTTGATCGATTGGATGAATCTCTGCTCACTCTCCTGCGCTATGGCGCGGGCGATGGCCTCCGGTCCCGCCGTATGGGCGATCTTGCGGCCCTCACGCCAGAACATCAATGCGGTGCGGAAGGTGTCGGTCGGACCCCAGGCGGAGGGCCAGGTGAGGCTTTCGACCTGTCCATCCGCGTGGGCGAAAGCGACCACGCTATTCGTGGTGCCGAAATCGATCCCCAAACCAATCGGCAGACCGGGCGATTGGCCAAGCGCGGCGGCGCCGTCCTTTCTGACAGTCATCGAAAATCCTGAGAGCATACGCCAAAACAAAGCCCGCGCGAGAGACCCGCGCGGGCGTTTACGTTAGGCGGCTGCGCCGAGCGCAACCAGGAGAAGTTCTATTCGCTCTTCTTGCCTTCGCGGGCTTTCAGCGCGGCGCCGAGAATGTCGCCGAGCGAAGCGCCGGAGTCGGCGGACCCATATTGCGCAATGGCTTCCTTCTCCTCGGCCACTTCGAGAGCCTTGATCGAGACGGAGATCTTGCGGGCGCGGCGATCGAACTGGGTGATGCGCGCATCGACCTTTTCACCGACCGCGAAACGCTCGGGCCGCTGATCGCCGCGATCGCGCGCAAGTTCATTGCGCTTGATGAAGGCGATGAGATCGGTGCCGGCGATCTGGACGTCGATACCGCCATCCTTCACTTCGACGACTTCGCAAGTAATGACAGCGCCCTTGCGGAGTTCACCCTCTTCGCCAGCGACTTCAACCGTCTTGGCCGCGAAAGGATCGCTGCCGAGCTGCTTGATGCCGAGCGAAATGCGCTCCTTCTCCATATCGACGTCGAGGACCTTGGCGCGGACGATATCGCCCTTCTTATAGTCTTCGATCGCCTGTTCGCCGGGCTTGTTCCAGTCGAGATCGGAGAGATGGACCATGCCGTCCACATCGCCATCGAGACCGATGAAGAGACCGAACTCGGTCTTGTTCTTGACCTCGCCCTCGACTTCGGAGCCGACCGGATATTTCTCGGCGAAGGTTTCCCAGGGGTTGGCGAGCGTCTGCTTGAGGCCGAGCGAAATGCGCCGCTTGACCGAATCGACTTCGAGAACCTGCACTTCGACTTCCTGCGAGGTCGAGACGATCTTGCCGGGATGCATGTTCTT
>DASQCU010000356.1:0-11264 GCA_035634575.1 Beijerinckia sp. | reverse complement strand
CGTGATCCTTGCCGCTATCCACCCAGGGGCGGGCATGGCTGCGCACGAAATCCGTTGTTGTCTCAAAGGCAGCCCGCGCTATGCCGAGATCGATAGCCGCGTGCAGAATTTGCGCGAATGCGCCCATCTGTGTTGGGCGTTCAAACGCACGATAATGATCGACGAGAGCAAAGGGACGGACCCGCGCATTCTGAAATACGACCGTGCCGCTTCCCGTCGTGCGTTGACCGAAGCCGGACCAATCGTCGATGACGGTGAGGCCTGGTGTTTCGCGGCCTACAAAAACAATTGTGCGGTTGCCATCGCGATTATTGGCGACCGCGACGATCCAATGTCCGAAGAGAGAACCGGTGCAATAAAACTTCTTGCCGTTCAGCAAATAATCTTCGCCATCGGGCAAAACATTTGTGGCTTGGTCCGTGGCATATTTGCCGCCAGTTTCGGCGAGCGCATTGGCGAAGCGATCGCCTTCGAGAACACGTTCAAAATAGAAGCGCTTCTGGTCTTCACTCCCGTCGATGCACAAGGCTTCGACAAGATAAAAATGATTTTGCGGAATCTGACCGAGGCTTCCATCCGCGGCTGAAATAATAGCCGTGACTTCCGCGACAGTTGCAACGGAAACGCCCGCGCCGCCATATTCCTTCGGGACGGTAATCGCCCAAAGCCCGCTTTGCGAGAAGCGCTCGACCTCCGCGTAGGGCAGGTGCCGCTCGCGATCGCGTTCGCTCGCTCTTTCAGAAAATTCCTTGGCGAGCTGATGCGCGACGTCAATCGCCTCTGCGTCATCGGCGATGCGGTGGGCCGGCGCTGTGCGCGGGGCGGGCAGGGGCGCGGGACCCGGCGAGGATTTGGTAAGGGCGTTCATCGCGTTGAGAATTCCGTCAAAGCCAAATCGTCACAGCCACGAATGTCGCGGCGGTTTGATTCCATTCAGGTAGAAATTGCCGATCGCGTGAAATTTCCAGCGCACCGGATCGTGCAGCGTATGCGTGCGCGCATTGCGCCAATGCCGGTCGAGATTATGGATCTCGAGCGTCGAGCGCGTGCCCGAAAGTTCGAAGAGTTTATTGGTGGCGAGAATGGCGATTTCGGTGGTCAGCACCTTGGCTTCGGCAACGGCGATTGAAGCGCGCGCCGCCGTCTCGGCATTCTCCGCTTTCAATCCTTCATCGATGATTTCGCCGGCACGTTCGAGCACGGCTTCGGCGGCATGAAGACGGATCTTCAGATCGGCGATGTCATGGATTGTATAGACATCTTGCGACGCGTGGTCCTGTCCGCTATCGACCCAGGGCCTTGCGTGATCGCGAACGAAGCGAATGGTCTCATCTATCGCCTGTTGCGCTATACCGGCATCAATCGCAGCCTGAATGATTTGCGCCACCGCTCCATGCACCGAGGGTTGCTCGAAAGCGAGATAAGAGGGAACGATCTGGCTTTCCTTAACGGCGACATTGTCGAGAATGACGGTGCCGCTTGCCGTGGTGCGCTGGCCGAAGCCCGACCAATCGTCGATGACGCTGAGGCCTTGCGCATCGCGCGGGACGATCACCATTACGCCCTTGCCCTCGTCGTCAATGGCAAAGACCGGCACGAGATGGGCAAGGAGCGCCCCGGTCGAATAGAATTTCTCGCCATTGAGCTTGAGTGCAGTGCCCGTGCGGGTGAGACGGGTCTTGAAATCGAAAATGTCCTTGCCGCCCTTTTCCGAGAGCGCATTGCCAAAGCGGACGCCTTTCAAGGCCTCCCGGAAAAAATGGGTCTTGCGCGACTTGTCCGGGTCGAATCGGATGATGTCGATCAGGCTGATATGATTTTGTGCGATCTGGCCAATCGAGGCATCGGCGGCCGAGATGATCTTGAACACCTCGGCAACCGTCACATAGGAGACATTCGCACCGCCATAAGCCCGGGGCACATTCATGGCCCAAAGGCCGCTCTGCGAAAACGCATCAAGCTCGGCAATCGGCAGGCGCCGCTCGCGATCGCGCTCCGATGATTCCTTCACGAAAACTTCGGCCAGGCCATGGGCGATATCGATCGCTTCGGCATCGCTCGTGATCACATGGGCGGGCTCGGCAAGCTTAGGCAGCGCCGCAAACGCGGGCTTTGTCGGTGCGGCTCGTGACAAATGACGATCCCACGTGATTTATATAGACTATAATGTTTATGGACTTAACGCGCAACCGTGTCAATCCCGCCTAAACGCGATAGGCGGTCGGAACTGGTCCTCTTATGGTCGTCCGGTAGAGCGTCCGGCGCAGGTTCGGCGGTGTGCCGGTCGCAAGATGGCTCGTGCTGCGATTATCCCAGAAGAGGAGATCGCTGTCGCGCCATTGATGGCGGTAGTGGAAACGCGGATTCTTCTGATGCGCAAATAATTCTGCCAGCAGGCTTGAGCTTTCTGCCTCGTCGAGTTCGACGATTCTTGTTGTGAACCCTTCATTGACAAAGAGAAGCGGTTCGCCGCTCGTTTCGTGGCGGCGCACGACCGGATGGATGGCGGGCGGAACGGTCCTGGCCTGATCGGCGGTCAGTGCCGGACGAAGCCCCTCGCTTTTGGCCGCCTGGATGCTGTTGCGCGCATTATAGTCGTGGACCGCCGTGAGCCCGCTGAGCCGCGCCTTCATTGCCTCGCCCAGTTCGTCATAGGCGGCAGCCAGACTCGCAAATAAAGTATCGCCGCCCTCAGCGGGCCTTTCCTTGAGATGCAAGAGCGATCCAAGCGAGGGTTCCACGCGATAACTCAGATCGCTGTGCCAATAATGCCCCGCGTCCACGAGGCCCTGCGGCACGCCATTCTCAACAACATTTGAAACGATCAGGATCTCCGGATGACCTTTCAGAAGAAATGTCTTTTGGACATGGATTTCGAGAGGCCCAAAATTGGCGCTGAAGGCGATCTGCTGCGGGGCCGTGACATGACCCTGATCCCTGAAGACAAGGACGCCGTGGCGGCCAAGCGCCTCGATCACGAATCGAACACTGGCCGCATCCGCCGGTTGTGCCAGATCGAGCCCGATGATCTCCGCCGCGAAAAGCGGATGGAGGCTTCGAACTTCGACCCCTTCCTGTTGAATTTCACCCTGCAAGGCGGCACCCAAAGCGGTCATCGGTCCTCCTTTTTGCGTCATCGAGAGGACGGCTTTTTTCAACCCAATCGCCTCGTGGCCACTGGCTCCAGTCCAAGCCGGAACGCAGCCGCTCCATAAAGAATGCTTGCTAAGTAGCCCTTGTAAACCCTATACCAATCTAGTCTATAAATATAATAGATTATAGAGGCTCTTATCGGGCCGAGGCGATTTTAGGGCAAATCCTGCCAGGGAATGGTCGAAATGATGGGTGAAAAACTCATGGATGCGATCGACAAGCGGATTCTGCGCATTGTGCAGAAGGACGCTTCGCTTTCGATCGGCGAAATTGCAACGCAAGTCGGCCTGTCGCAGACACCGTGCTGGAAACGGCTGCAAAGGCTCGAACTCAATGGCGTCATCAAACGGCGGATCGCGTTGCTCGATCCGCTGAAACTCGGCCTGCAGATGACGGTCTTCGTGTCGATTCAGGTTGGCGATCATTCCGGCAAGATGCTTGCGAATTTCGCCGAAGCCGTTTCCCGAATGGACGAGGTCATGGATTTTTATCGGATGGCCGGCGATGTCGATTATGTCTTGCGAGTCGTTGTTCCCGACGCCGCGGCTTTCGATGCCTTTTATAAGCACTTGATCGACCTTATGCCCTTGAAGACCGTGACCTCGCGCTTTGCGCTCGAAAACATCAAGTCCGAAACGGCATTTCCGATTGCGAATTGATGCGGGCTTGGAGTGGCACCCTGAATCCTCAAGGATTCAGGCTATACCAAGGCGCGAGCTAGACCTTGCCGGTTAAACCGGCGGGCGTTATTGATTTGCTATCTTCAGCTGTCCCGGTCGTTCCCGCATGATGACGCGCATCAGTCTCCTCATCGCCTATGTGCTCTCACTTGCCGGTTGCGCGGATTTTCCTGGCCGCTGCGAGCTTGGGATCGCCCATCACGATTGCCTGCCTGGCGAAGCATCCTATAGGGAATTTCCATCCGATGACGCGACCTGCCGCGCCTACGGGCTGAAGCCCGGCACCCATGATTACGAAATTTGCCGCGCGGCGAAATACCAGGTCGAAGAAGAGGCCAAAACGGCGATCAATGCAGGATGGTGGAAGAACCCGCTTTAGGGGCTCTGTCTCCCGAAAGCCGGTAGGGCCAAGGGACGGGGAGAGTACCGCCATGCGGGTACGAAACCGGAAGGAGTGGGCGGACTACGATCCGTCGAAGATACCGACCAAAACGCATATGCCCCACGTGGAACGCTGGCTTTCCACGCTGTCGCTTCCGGCGCACATCCTGGACGTTGGTTGTGGTACGGGCAGCGCGTTGCGTCTCCTCCTCGATCGGGGCTGCTTGGTCGTCGGCATTGACATCAATCGAGCGGCGATCGAAACGCTCTCGCGCGAGTTCCGCGACGTGCGAGAAGCCGGGTTTCACCTGCGGGACGTTGCGAGCCCTTTGGGGTTCGAACTCGGGAACACGCAGTTCGACGGAGCGGTCTGTCAGCTCGTTGCGTCCGTCGTCGGAGATGCCTCCGATCGCGTTCAACTCTTGAAGAACATCCGTGAAGCGCTCTCCCCTATGGCCAAGCTGTCGATCTCGTTCTCGGGACTGTCGAACGACATAAACCTGAGTTATGCCGAGCTCTACGCTACCGATCTGCCTCATACCGGTGAATACGGGACCTACCTTTCGCGCGACGAGAGTGGCCGCGTCCTTTACCAGACGCATCACTTCGCGGCCGAGGAGATCGAAAGGCTCCTGCAAGACCAAGGCTTCGGCGAGATCCGCGTCGAAGAGAAGATCGAGACCAGTAGCCGGCGGCCCGAACAGCGCGCGCGTTTCTACTACGCAACTTGCATGCGGGATTAATCGCAGCAATGAGCGAAAATTTCCGCGCCGAGACACCATGGATTTGCTGCGAAATCAGGATTGCTGCGGCGCGAATTTGGTTCGTCGCACGAAAAACAGCTCGTACATTTTATCTTCGCCTATATGTTGGGCGATCTCCTTGAATGCGAAGAATGGTATCAGCCCGACGAAGATGATGGTCGCAACGATTATTATCCCCTCAAGACGCCCGCCACCGATGCTTTGAATGCTGGTGATGAACGTCTTTCCCTCCCACATTCCCTGGGCGGCTTCCTCCAGCACATTGAAACCGATCAACAGGACAGCAAATACCGCTGAGCGATAGACAATCGGATAGGCGAGGGGCCTGCCTTTGAAGCTATTCGCCAGCTGTAATGCCTCGCCGATGAGCATGACCTTGCCTAATAGAAGGGCATTGACAAAGGCGAAGCCCAGGTTGACGGCCAGGGTCGGTTTCTCCAAAATTATAGACTTGTGAAGCGCGAAAAGGCTGAGCACCACCCAAAGATAAAGGAAGATCACCGCAAATTTCCTGGCCTCGCTCAAGGCTCGTTCCTTGAGGGCCCGCGTTCTTTCAATTGGCATTTTGCGACCTCCTCGCTGCGGCGTCAGCGCTCCTCAGCCCATCTCACCCAGCCGGTTTGAATTCGGAAACCCCGCCATGCGCGGCCGACCATTGCGCGGGCTCGCGCAGGAATTTTTCCACCGCGTCGAGGGTTGCGGCTTCAAAATATTGGTTGTCCCGGGCGACCGCCAAAACATCCCACCAGGTCACGAGATGGTGCAGTGTGATGCCGAGATCGGCCATGATATCTTTTGTTTGCGGGAAGATATCATAGAAGAAGAATACGAAGGCATGATCACAGCGCTGGCCTGCCTCGCGCAATGCGTTAACGAAATTCACCTTGCTGCGCCCGTCGCTGGCGAGATCCTCGACAAGGAGCACGCGGCCCTGATCGTGTAGATCGCCCTCGATCTGCGCATTGCGGCCAAAGCCTTTTGGCTTTTTGCGAACATATTGCATCGGGAGCATCAGCCGGTCGGCGAGCCAGGCGGCAAAGGGAATGCCAGCCGTTTCGCCACCCGCGATCACGTCGAGGCCTTCATAGCCGATCTCGCGCTCGATCGTGGTCACCGCAAAATCGACGATCCTGTTACGCAAACGGGGGTAGGAAATGATCTTGCGCATATCGGTATAGACGGGGCTCGCCCATCCCGAGGTGAAAATGAAAGGCGTCTCCGCATTGAAGAGGATCGCCTTGACCTCGATCAGCATCTTGGCAGTTTCGCGGGCTATGATTTGCTTCTCGAGCGAGGCTTGGGTCATATTGTCCACCGGGATCGATTGTTTCGCGTCTTGTGTCGCATTCTCCTTGCCCGTCGCCTCGCCCGCGTCAACCTCATTGGCAAAGTGCGCCGGATTTGTATAAAGCCCGTCTAAGCTCTCTTGAACTTGACGCTTGGCGCCAGAAAGGGCTCATCGAACGTGGTCAATCTTATTGATGCAGGTGGAATTCTGCCCTGGTGGCTGCCGCTTTCAGTCCTGACCTGGGCGGTTCAGATGGTCGCCTATCATTCCATTGGGCTCGCCTTCGAATGGTGCGATCGCACAAAGAGGCTCGCCGCCTGCAAGGTGCGCGATGTCGATCGCCTTGGATATATAGAGCTTTTGCCACGCGTTCTCATCAATCAGCTCTTCATTCTGCTGCCATCCATGGTCGCGCTGCAATGGGCGGGGCTTGCCTTCACCGGTGCGCCACATCTGAGCCCTCTGCGCTTCATTACCAATATGGTGCTGATGGGCATTGGTCACGATATCGTGCAATATATCGCTCATCGCCATATCCTGCATCGCGCCGACCTGATGCGCAAATTGGGGCATGGCCTGCACCATTCGACGGGTGCCAGCAAAAGCATCAGCGCCTGTTATATGAGCTCAACCGATTTCTTCCTTGAAATCGTGCTGCCCTATCTCGTGCCCCTGGCGCTCGTCGGCGGCGGGGGAGCGGATATTTTCTTTCATTGCTTTGTCGCAAGTCTTGGCGCATTCGGCGGGCTTTATGAGCATTCGGGCTATGATTTCGCCGCGCCACTGCCGAAAACGAGGTTCTACCGCGCCATGCCGCGTCTTGCCGGCTGGGTCGCTGCCGCTGTGACCAGCAAGGCGCATGCGGAACATCATCGCCGCAGCAATGTCAGTTTCAGCGATGGGTTCGGCAGTCCCGGCATTTGCGATACGCTCTTCGGGACGCGCTGGGACAAGGCCGGGGAGGCCTCGCGTGCGGACGGCATGGGGATCTCGCACTGATCAGGCGGCTGTCTCGCTCGATCTTCAGGCCTCGAAGCCCTCGAAGACGATCTGATCCGCCCATTTCTCCGCACGCGCGCGGTCTTCCGGCGTGCGCACGGTCCAGGTCACGACAGGCATCCCGATCCCCTCACGGCAAAGCATGGGCACGGGATGCGGCAGATCGCCGACATGCCAGGAAAGAAAATCCGGCTGGACACTCGGATAATCATTGAGATTGGCAAGATCGGCGCGCGTCTCTTCAAGCAGATCGCGCCATTCTTTACTCTCGTAGCTTGCCTCAGCGACAAGGCCGAGCGGGCAGGGAACGCCCTTGGCGCGCAAATGGGCGAGGATCTTCGGATCGAAACTTTTCAGGCAAATCGGCCCGGAATAAGCAGCCACGATTGCAAGGGCCCGGTCGGCAAGGCGCATGTCGCCGTCAAAGCGGCTCTTGATCTCGACAATCAGTGGCACCCTGCCGCCAATCTGGCCGAGGAACTCCTGCAAGGTGGGGATTGCCTGATCGCAGGCCTTATAGGCGAAGCCTGCGAGCTCACGCGCGGAAAAATCATCGAGACGCCCTTGCGCCTTCGTCAAGCGATCCAGGGTAAAATCGTGAAAGACGACGGCCTCATCATCCCTGGTGCGTTGGATATCGCATTCGATCGCATAGCCTTTCGCGATTGCCGCCGCCGCCGCGGCGATCGTATTTTCAATGAGCCCCTTCGCCTTGTCATGCAGGCCGCGATGGGCAATCGGCCGGGCGGTCAGCCAGCCCGGCGCATTGGGTTCGCGTCTCATTCTCAAGCAATCTCGAACATGGCTTCGACTTCGACGGCACAATCGAAAGGAAGCTCCGCGACGCCGATCGTCGAGCGGGCATGCCTTCCCTTGTCGCCCAGAACCTCGACCATGAAATCAGAGGCGCCATTCATGACACCGGCAACCGCGACGAAGCCCGGCGCCGTATTGATGAAGCCGCCGAGCCTGATGCAGCGGGTGATTCGGTCAAGATCGCCAAGAGCGGCCTTGGCCTGGGCGAGAATGTTGATGGCACAGATCCGCGCCGCGCCTTGGCCCGCTTCGCTGGAAACTTTCCCGCCGACCTTCCCAAGATGGGCAGGATCGATTTTGCCATCGGGGCCAAAGGCGATCTGGCCGGATATCACGAGAAGAGTGCCGGACAGGACAAAAGGCACATAATTGGCGACGGGAGCGGCCGGGGAGGGGAGTGTGACGCCCAGCGCGGCCAATCTTTGTTCGACTTCGCTCATGATTTCCCTCATTTTGTCAGGTCCGTTATATACTCTGCTTTCCAAACAGTGCAGCTTAAGGCGGATCTCGTTCAGTCAAATGAATTATTGGCAAGGATTTCTGGCGGTTCCAGACGTTTGGAGTATACAAAGCTAAACTTAAGCGCAAATTTATTCTGCCGGTAAAGGTTGCAAGTTCCGCAGCGAAACCTTAAAGTTCGAATCTCGAGAAAATGTTTCACGGCACGAGTGCTCTTGAACCGCTTGGCCTGTAGCGTTGGAGGGACGACCTATAAATGCCTGCATCTCCTGCTCGCTTCATCTTGGCTCTTCCCTCAATCTGCCTTTTGGCGTCTTCCACCTTCGCCGCCAGTAGCACATCTGTTCTACCCGCGTCGCCCTCCAGCCAAAAGACGGTTCTCGGCGCATCCATGCCGCTTGCCTCGCACCGCGCAGTTTACGATCTGACGCTGTGGAAATCGACCGGCAGCAAGAGCCCCACAGCGGCACACGGGCGCATCGCTTTCGATTTCGCGGGTTCGGCCTGCGAAGGTTACGTACAGAATTTCCGTCAAATGACCGAATTGCAGCCCGCCGAAGGCCCGACCCGCATATCGGACATGCGCTCGGCAACCTTCGAGGATGGTGAGGGCAAGAATTTCGACTTCAAGATGCAGACAACGGTCGATAATGGTGCCGACGATACGGTCGATGGCAAGGCAAGAAAGACTGGCGAAGGTCCGGTCTCCGTCGATCTCGCGAAGCCAAAACGCGGCAAGTTCGAGCTTGATCGGGACGCCGTCTTCCCGACCGAGCATTTGAAGCGTATTCTGGCGGCCGCCGAGGCAGGCGAGCATGTTCTCCAAGTCAAGGTCTATGATGGCTCGGAGACCGGGGAAAAGGTCTTTGAGACGACGACCTTCATCGGCAACCCGATCGAAGCTCCGGCCATAGAGCAGGCCGCCCATATTCCGCAGCTTGAAAACATGCGGCAATGGCCGGTTTCGATCAGCTATTTCGATGCTGACAAGAAAGACGAGGCGCCCAATTATACCTTGTCCTTCGATCTTTACGAAAACGGGATTTCGCGCGCGCTCAGGCTCGATTACGGCGATTTTGTTCTCGCGGGCGAAATGTCCAGCCTTGAGCTCCTGCCTCAGCCCGCCTGCAGCAAATAGAGTAGGGTGGGCGGGTCTGACTCTTCCCCCGCCTTCTCGCCGCGTTGACGGAACGGCCCTTGCAGGTCTAATGCCTCCGGCATTGGAGGCAAGATGAGCGATCCAGAAATCATTTGTAAAAAGTTGGGCTCTTGCGGCGTCATCACGCTCAACCGCCCGAATGCCCTCAATGCGCTGAACCTCGATATGGTCCGCGAGATCGCCCGCGCGCTCGACGCCTGGGAGATCGACACCGAGATCAAAAGCGTCGTCATCAAAGGTGCTGGCGGCAAGGCCTTTTGCTGCGGTGGCGATATCAAGGCCATCTACGAATTCGGCAAGGCTGGCCGTCATGAGGATCAGCTTGCCTTCTGGCGGGAGGAATATATCCTCAATCGCCGGATCAAGTTCTATCCGAAGCCCTATGTCGCCTTGCTCGACGGAATCGTCATGGGAGGCGGCGCCGGTCTCTCGCTGCATGGCTCGCACCGGATTGCGGGCGATAAATTTAGCTTCGCCATGCCGGAGGTTGGAATCGGCTTTTTCCCCGATATCGGCGCAACCTATTTTCTGCCGCGTCTGCCGGGCAAGCTTGGCACTTATCTCGCCCTGACCGGTGCGCGTCTCACCTGCGGCGACGGGGTGGCCTTTGGCCTTGCCACCGCCTATGTCCCCTCCTCGCAGCACGAGGCTCTTTTGCAAAAGCTGATCGCCGGCGAGGACGTCGATGGCGCGGCCGCTGCCACGGCTTCGCAAGCGCCGGACTCAGACCTCATGAAACAAAAGCATTTCGTCGATGGCTGTTTCGGTGCCGCGACGCTTGTTGATATATTGGAAGAAATCGACGAAGCAGGCTATGGCGGATCAATGTTCGCCATGAACACTTATGACACCATCCGCGCGAAATCGCCGCTGAGCCTCTCGCTTGCCCTTCGCCTCGTGCAACTTGGCGCCAAACTCGATCTCGATGAAGCCTTGCGGATGGAGTTTCGCGTCGCTGCGCGCGTCGCCATGGGCCACGACTTCTACGAAGGCGTGCGTGCCCTTTTGATCGACAAGGATAATAATCCGGTTTGGACCCATAAGGAGATCGAGGCGGTGAAACCCGGCGAGATCGATCCTTATTTCGAGCCGATTCCCGGTGAACTCGAATTTCCAGGGCTCGCCACGGCGCCATGAGCATTTTACACGGCTTCGGCAAGGCTGCGGATCAGGCCGATTCCGGGGCCGCGATCCGCGTCGGCGACAAGTCGCTGACTGAGAGCGAGGAAACGCGCTTTGGGCTGATCCTTGTCATTTTCATGCGCTGTCTCGCCGTTCTCTGGATTTTTCAAGGTCTGGCGCAATGGGGCGCGGTTTTGATGCCGGGCGAATCCGTTTTTGAGCACATGACAACGGCCTGGGGCGCAGCGGTGATTTTCTTTGCGGTGCTCGATCTCGTGGCCGCCGTTGGCCTTTGGCTTGCCACGCCATGGGGTGGCGTGCTCTGGCTGCTCGCGGCAACGAGCCAGATTTTTGTCGCCCTGGCGATGCGAAACTTCTTCTCGACGCTTTGGATCGGCGCCGACGTGCTGCTGATCCTGATCTATTTCGTCCTGACCTGGCTC
>DASQCU010000355.1:0-4496 GCA_035634575.1 Beijerinckia sp. | reverse complement strand
TGGCCGATAGTCTCACCGGTCAGGATGCGGTCAATCTTGCCAAGAGCTTCGACGACCGGGTTGGGATTACCGGCATTGTGCTGACCCGCGTTGACGGCGACGGGCGCGGCGGCGCGGCTTTGTCCATGCGTGCGGTTACCGGCAAGCCGATCAAGCTTCTCGGCACCGGCGAGAAAATGGATGCGCTGGAGGAGTTTTATCCGGACCGCATTGCCAATCGTATTCTTGGCATGGGCGATATCGTTTCCCTCGTCGAAAAGGCGGCAGAGACGATCGACGCGCAAAAGGCGCAAAAAATCGCCGAGAAGATGCGCAAGGGCAAGTTCGACCTCGAGGATCTGGCCGACCAATTGGCCCAGGTCGAGAAGATCGGCGGCCTGAACGGCATCATGGGCATGTTGCCCGGCATGGGCAAGATCAAGGATCAATTGGCCGCCGCCAATCTCGACGATCGTATCATCAAGCGCCAGCGCGCGATCATCCTGTCGATGACGCCGGCGGAGCGCCGCAACCCCGACCTTTTGAAAGCCTCGCGCAAGAAACGCATCGCGGCTGGCTCCGGCATGAAGGTCGAGGACGTCAATAAGCTCCTGAAACAGCACCGCCAGATGGCCGATCTGATGAAGTCGCTCGGCGGCGCCAAGAAAGGCGCGATGGGCAAGATGGCCTCCATGTTCGGGCTTGGCGGCAACCCCATGGCCAATATGCCCCAGCCTTCGCCTGAAGAGCTTGCGGCTCTGCAGAAACAGTTTGGCGGTAAATTGCCGGATTTGGCGAAGGGTCTGCCCGACGCGCCGCCGCCAGGTCTCTTTGGCAGTGGCCCCAAGGGCGGCGCCCTGCCGGGCCTCGGCGGGATGAAGCTGCCGGGTCTCGGCGGTGGCGGCTTCAATCCATTCGGGGGAAAGAAGAAATAATGGCTGAGACAGACAATCTCGTGCTTGAGCATCTGCGCCACATGCGCGGCCAGCTCGACCGCATCGACCTGAGGCTCGATGATATCACCACGCGCCTTGGTCATGTCGAACGTTCAGTTGCTGAACATTCGGTGCAACTTGCGGAGATCAACGCCAAGCTCGATCGCCAGGATGCGAGAATCACCCGCATCGAAAAGCGGCTCGACCTCGTCGATCGCTAGTTAGAGCGTGTCCAGCAAAAGTGGATACCGATTTTGCGTCGGGACACACGACAAAACAAAGACTTAAGAGCAAGATGACGATTCAGAGATAAGCCATCTTACTCTACTCATTCAACTGTATTTTGAATCCAAGAAAGGAAGAAAAATGTCCCTGAAAATCCGGCTGGCGCGCGGTGGCGCCAAAAAGCGCCCCTTCTATCGCGTCGTCGTCGCCGATTCCCACTCGCCGCGCGATGGCCGTTTCATCGAACGTCTCGGCACTTTCGATCCGTTGAAGGCGAAGGATGCCGCCGACCGCGTCGTGCTCGATACCGAGAAGGTGACAGCCTGGATCGCCAAGGGCGCGCAGCCGACCGATCGTGTTGCCCGCCTTCTCGATGGGCTGGGCATTGCCAAACGCGAGCCGCACAATAATCCGAAACAGGCCCTGCCGAAGAAGAAGGCTCAGGAGCGCGCCGCTGCCGCCGCCGCCGCTGCGGAAAAAGCCGCCGCCGCTGAAGCTGCCGCCTGATATCAAGGATCGCCAAGGGCGATCTTTGGATCCTTTCTCGAATTTCCGCTTTTTCAAAACGGTTGGCGGAAATTCGAGAGTGACGCCAGCGGTCATTCTTTATGACCGATGGATAAATTCAGGATGTGAATTGCGCGGAGCGCCATGGTTAAGGATCTCATCCTTGTTGGCCGTTTCGGCGCCCCGCATGGGGTTCGCGGCGAGCTGCGGTTGAAATCCTTCACCAGCGATCCTCGCGCGATCGGCGCCTATAAGCCGCTCTTCGATGCGGAAGGAGCCCGGCAATTCACCATTGCCTCGTTGCGTTTGGTGAAGGGCGACATGCTCGTCGCGCAGGTCGATGGCGTGACGAGCCGCGACAGCGCGGCGGCGCTGACCAATCTCGAGCTTTTCGTACCGCGCGCGGCACTGCCCGAGGCTGCGGAAGAAGAATTCTATCTCGCCGATCTGATCGGCCTCGACGTCAGCGATGCGGGTGAAACTATTGGTCAAATCATCGATGTCTTGAACTTCGGCGGCGGCGATATTCTCGAAATCGCGCGCGGGGAGGGCGGTGAGACGCTGCTTCTGCCCTTCACAAAAGAGGTCGTGCCGGTCGTCGATTTGAAGGGGCGGCGCGTCAGCGTCGTCTTGCCGGACGAGATCGAGATCCGGGGCGATGATCTTCAGGACAGCGCTCAGGAATGAACGAGGCGCTGTCATCGGCCATGTGGTCGGCTACGATCTTCACCCTTTTCCCGCAAATGTTTCCGGGTCCGCTTGGGCTTTCGCTCGCGGGCGAGGCCTTGTCGCGCGGGATTTGGAGCCTCGCGACACGCGATATTCGCGAGCATGGGCTTGGCCGGCATCGTGCCGTCGATGACACGCCGGCAGGCGGCGGCCCCGGCATGGTGATCCGCGCCGATGTTCTGGCTGCGAGCCTCGATGCGCATCTCGCCGCAGATGATCCGCGTCCGCGCTTTCTTTTGAGCCCGCGCGGTGTGCCGCTCACCCAGTCGCGCGTGCGCGCATTGGCCGAGGGGGAGGGTGTCGTCCTCGTCTGCGGCCGCTTCGAGGGCGTGGACGAACGGGTGATCGAGGCTCGCAATTTAACCGAAATCTCGGTTGGCGATTACGTGCTCTCAGGCGGCGAGATAGCCGCCATGGTTCTGCTTGACGCCTGCGTGCGGCTTCTGCCGGGCGTCATGGGAAAAGAGGCGTCGGGCAAAGACGAAAGCTTTGAAAGCGGCCTTCTCGAATATCCCCATTATACGCGCCCGCGCGAATGGGAGGGCCGCGCAATCCCGCAAGTCCTGCTTTCGGGCGATCATGCGAAGATCGAATCCTGGCGCAAGGCGGAGGCTTTGAGGATCACTGAGGTGCGGCGGCCGGATCTCTTGGGGCGGCCGCGTGTCTCGAAGCTTCCACTCAAAGAGGGGTGAGAAAAGGACGCGAGCCCCTATACCGAATGACTTCTCAAGATTTCGAAGCGTGCTGGGGTTTCCCCTTGCGTTTTGTCGATGCCATGTCGTGAAGTTCGCCCTCGCTCATCGATTTGTACATCGACTTGGATGCCCCTTTGAGCTCGCTGACTTTTTTCTCGCCTCGCTTCGCCGAGAGGGCAGCCACAGCCGCCATCTGTTGGGATTTCGATTTGGCGGGCGATTTTTCGCCCTCCTTCTGAGAAGACTGACAATTGGCCTTGAGGGCATCGCTCAAAGTTCAATAACCAAGTGTCGGTCCGCGCCCCTCAGGACGGTCGCAGGCTGAAAGCCAAGCAGGGCTTGGGCGCTGTCGTTGGGCAGTGAGGAGGGTTCCGGCAATTCCGACCCTGGCTGCGGCCAGGATTTATTCTTCCCTGCAAAGTTCGCGGTATCGGCGGCAATTATGTTCGCCCTCCTCGCCGAGCTCTTCTTTGTTGAGGCATGCTCTCCGCAATTCAGCACAGTCCGGCTCCGAAGCTGACCGGCCTTGGTCTTGTTCTATGCGGATGCCGCCCGGTCCAACCTCAATGGCTTGGCATAGGGCTGACGCGGGAAACGCAAAGAGAGCGCCCACGGCTATGACGATTGCATATCCGCGCATTGTAATTCCTCCTATCGGTTCTCGCTTGTTTTCGCGGAAACCGGCATATGTCCGAATCGTTCCTTTCGACAGGAGGAGACACCGAGAGAGGAGCGAAGGCTGCACTTTGAGAACGGCCTAAAGTCTTCCCAGCAATGCCAGGATCAGCACGACCACGAGGACTGTGTCGAGGAGTGAGCCAAGGCCCTTCACATATAACGAAACAACTCGGCCGAAGGGGTGAAGCGGATCGCGCCGCCTACAATGTCCACCGCGAGAAACGGCGTGGCTGTCACATCAATCTCGACCTCGGCGCGCTGGCCGCCGGGTTCGACCGTGACCTCGACCTTGGCCTTCGGGCCCACGGCCTCGGTGTCGAAGGCATCGGCCCGAGATATGCGTAGATCGGTCCGCACGTTGGCGCGGTGATAGACTTCACTGCCATCGACCGAAATTGTCACAGTCTGTCCATTGAAGCCGTCGTGCAGCGCAATGTGCAAGGCCTTTGCTCCCGAAGAGGCGGCTTGGCCCGCGAAGGCCAAACCGCCGGCTATTATCAACGAGCCGATAAGGCGCATGGCCTTGATCGCCTACCGCCATGGCGTCGCGCGCATGTTGTGCGCATCCTGCCGCGCCTGCGCCGCATCATCGGTATAGCCATAGGCCTCCTCGGCGGCCGCCAGCCGGTCCAGGCCGCGTGCCTTGATGCGATTATCGACGGCGCTCGCGCTGGCTGTCGCGGCCATAAGCAAAGCACGTGCGTTGTTCAGGTCGGGGCCGCGCACCCTCAGCCCTCCGGGCGCTGCA
>DASQCU010000354.1:0-3140 GCA_035634575.1 Beijerinckia sp. | reverse complement strand
AGACGCTTGGCCGAGTCCGGCGTTATACCCATTTCCGCCTCGACCGCCATTAAACGCTGCAACAGGTTTGCGAAAGTGGCGCTGCAGATCGCGTCGAGAATTTCTTCCTTGTTCTTGAAATAGAGATAAAGCCCAGTTTGTGAGAGGCCGACTCTTTCCGCAAGCTTACGCGTCGTGACAGTCTGATAACCCTCGGCGATGAACATAGCCTTGGCGGCTTCAAGGATTTCGCCACGCCGCTCGTACCCCAGTCCGCGCGGTTTGCGGGTCTTGGTTCGGCGGGATTGCTTGAGCATGGCGGAACTGGTCATGAGAGGTTCTGGCGATCGCTAATTCAGGGCGTGATCCGAGGTTGCACCCTATCCTTGTCCCTGATCCTAGCCTGCATTGGCAAACCAATCGTCATTTAGCAAGGGCAAAATCCGACGAATGTTTAAGCTCTTCATCCGAGGAACGAGCCGCGAAAGCCTCTTTCATGCGATCGGTCCAACTGGAAAGCAGCGAGGCTGCGCGGCTTTGAAAGGGGAGGAATTCCGTCATCTCGGAGGAGTCAAAAGGTTGTGATCTCAGGACCTCATGAGCGAACGCGCTCCCGGGACCACATAGGATGAACGCATCATCTTTGTCACAGAGCCTACAATATAGCGGTCAATGGCGGCTGGTGCCGCAAAGACCGCACTTTGCGACCCTTGGTGTAAGGTGACCCCTTAGCCGGTCTCCTCGTCCCAGCTTCGCCCATCGCGCTCGATGAGGGCTATGGCAGCGGCCGGCCCCCAAGTGCCGGCGAAATAAGGACGTGGCGCCTCGTGCATATGGCTCCAGGCCTCCCGAATCGGGTCGATCCACCGCCAGGCTGCCTCGACCTCATCGCGGCGCATGAACAAGGTCGCATTGCCGCGAATGACATCCATCAATAGCCGCTCGTAAGCTTCGGGCGCGTGAATATTGAAAGCCTTGGCGAAGCTCATGTCGAGCGGCACATGTTGCAAGCGCATACCGCCCGGCCCTGGCTCCTTCAACATCAGCCAAAGCTTGATACCCTCATCGGGCTGCAACCTGATCGCGAGCTTCGTCTCGTGGATCTTGCCTGATCCGCTCGGGAAGATCGAATGTGGAATCTGCCGGAAGGCAACCATGATTTCGGAGACCCTTTGCGGCAATCTTTTGCCAGTGCGCAAATAAAATGGGGTTCCGGCCCAGCGCCAATTGCCTATCGCGGCCTTCAGGGCGACGAAGGATTCCGTGGTGCTTTGCGCGTTGCCAACCTCCTCCGCATAACTTGGCACCGCCTCTCCCCCGCTCGCGCCAGCCCGATATTGGCCGCGTACCGTGAACGCGGCCACATTCGAGTCATCAATAGGCTCCAGCGACTTCAAGACCTTCAATTTTTCGTCACGCACCGCATCCGCTCTCAGCGATGCGGGCGGCTCCATGGCTATGAGACAAAGGAGCTGCAACAAATGATTTTGCACCATGTCGCGCAGCGCGCCGGACGTCTCGTAATAGGCCCCGCGGCCCTCGACGCCAATCGACTCGGCAACCGTGATCTGGACATGGTCAATATGGGCCGAATTCCACAAAGGTTCGAACAAGGCATTGGCGAAGCGCAAGGCCATCAGATTTTGCACCGTCTCCTTGCCGAGATAATGGTCGATGCGGAAAATCTGGTGCTCCGAAAATACCGCGCCGATCGCATCATTGATGCGCGCAGCGGAGGCGCCGTCCTTGCCGATCGGCTTTTCGACGATAATGCGCGCTTGCGCCATGACGAGGCCATGCGCGGCAAGCTGCGTGGCAATTGCTCCAAAAATATCCGGGCTTGTCGCGAGATAGAAGGCGCACACACGGGTTTGATCCTCACCCAACAAGGCTGCGAGTTCAGCCCAGCCCGAATCGCCAGCCGCATCGACGGGAACATAATCGACCATGGCGAGGAAAGCCTTGGCGCTTTCGCTCTGCGCCGCTTGCAGCCCGGAGAAATTGACGAGCGCCTTGCCGATCATCGCGCGGAAATCCGCCGCGTCCATGTGCTGCCGGGAAACGCCGATCATCCGCGTCGGATCGGAAAGCTGGCCATCAAGGAACCGCCGAAACAGAGCCGGAAATAATTTGCGATGCGCAAGATCGCCGGTGCCGCCGAAAACCACAATGTCGAAAGGATCGACCTTCACAATGCGCGCTGCCATTGCGTTCCTCGCCTTCTTTGCCGCTTCGCTCTGGTCTACATGCTTTTCCTGCGCTTCATCCGTGTTGGATATGACCTCAACGTTGGCCGGCAAACCCCTGCCAGCTAAACATCAATTCCAGGAACTGGCCACCTGTTTTCGGAAGGCCATAATGCGAAATGTCGAGAGCGGCACCAAAGGTCATGCTATGACCGTTGGTATGGCTTGCAGCGATCGGAAGATGGCAGGATCATGACGCGACTCGGCATTGGCTACTTATTCGATCTCGATGGGACCTTGGTCGATAGCGTCTATCAGCACGTGCTCGCCTGGAAGGAAGCCTTGACCGAGGAAGGAATAGACCTCTCGGTCTGGCGCATTCACCGGCGGATCGGGGATGAGCGGCGGTCTTTTCACCAATATGCTCCTGCGCGAGACAGGGCATGAGATCAGCGAGGAGGTGATCCGTCGGCTGAAGGCCAGTCATGCCGCAGCCTATGAGCGCCATAAGGACAGCGTCCGTCCGCTACCCGGCGCCCGCGCCCTGCTCGACTATTTGACCGAAGCCGGCATCGCCTGGGCCATCGCGACGAGCGGCGCCATGGCGACCGCCGCTTTGACTCTCGAAAAGATCGGCGTCGATCCCAATAAGTCGGTGGTCGTGACCCGCGATCAGGTTCGCTATGCGAAGCCCAACCCCGATCTGTTTCTCGCCGCCGCCGAAAGGATCAATGTTCCGATCGAGGAGACCGTGATCGTCGGCGATGCGATCTGGGATATGCTTGCCTCACGCCGGGCGCGCATTCGGCGTCGGGCTTCTCTCCGGCGGCTATGGCCAGGATGAACTCGAACGCTCCGGCGCAGTCCGCGTCTTCGAAGACCCGGCCGATATGCTGCGGCGCATCGACGAGATCGGCGCAAGGCCATAAGAATGACGGTGGTAATAAATCATCACCTTGGCCCTGCGCGAGCAGC
>DASQCU010000353.1:0-4720 GCA_035634575.1 Beijerinckia sp. | reverse complement strand
ACGCTCGAGGGCTCCGTGTCAAGCTCAAGCCCAGAGCCCAAGCCCTATTTTACTTAATCGATCGCGGAACGTTTCGGCCGGCCGTGGCAATGTGAGGACCGCCTTATATGAATGTCGTCATCGTCGAATCACCGGCGAAGGCCAAGACCATCAATAAATATCTCGGCAAGGGTTATGAGGTTTATGCCTCGTTCGGCCATGTGCGCGATCTGCCCGCAAAAGATGGTTCGGTCGATCCCGATGCCGATTTCGCCATGCTTTGGGATGTCGATACCAAATCCGCCAAAAGGCTTTCGGATATTGCCAAGGCCGTGAAGGAGGCGGATCGGGTCATTCTTGCAACCGACCCCGACCGTGAAGGCGAAGCCATTTCCTGGCATGTGCTGGAAGTCCTGAAGGGCAAGCGTGTTCTCAAGGACAAGCCGGTCGAACGCGTGGTTTTCAACGCGATCACCAAAACCGCCATTCTCGAAGCGATGCAGAACCCGCGCGAGATCGACGCGGCCCTGGTCGATGCCTATCTCGCCCGCCGCGCGCTCGATTATCTCGTGGGATTCAATCTTTCCCCCGTGCTGTGGCGCAAATTGCCGGGCGCCCGCTCCGCCGGACGCGTGCAATCGGTCGCGCTGCGTCTCGTCTGCGACCGCGAGCTCGAAATCGAGAAATTCGTCCCGCGCGAATATTGGTCGCTTGTCGCGTTTCTCAGGACCGAAGCCGGTGCGCCCTTCACGGCGCGGCTCGTCGGCGCGGATGGCAAAAAGGTCGATCGGCTCGACGTTGGCACGGGGCCCGAGGCCGAAGCTTTCAAGCAGGCGCTGGAGACAGCGCGTTTCTCGGTTTTGAGCGTCGAGGCAAAACCCGCCAGACGCAATCCCTCCGCGCCCTTCACGACCTCCACCTTGCAGCAGGAGGCCTCGCGCAAACTTGGCCTTGCGCCTGCCCTGACCATGCAACTTGCCCAGCGCCTCTACGAGGGCGTGGAAATAGATGGCGAGACCGTTGGCCTTATTACTTATATGCGAACGGACGGCGTCGATCTTGCGCCTGAGGCCATCGCCAGCGCACGCAAGGTGATTGGCCGGGAATATGGCGACAAATATGTGCCTTCGAGCCCGCGCAAATATCACGTCAAGGCAAAGAATGCGCAGGAAGCGCATGAGGCGATCCGGCCGACCGATCTCGCCCGCCTGCCCAAGCATGTCTCCCGCACGCTTGAGCCGCGGCAGGCGCAGCTTTATGAGCTCATCTGGAAGCGGACCATCGCCAGCCAGATGGAATCGGCGGAACTCGAGCGCACCACGGTCGAAATTTTGGCCGAAGCAGGCGCGCGGAACATCAATCTGCGCGCGACCGGACAGGTCATCCGCTTCGATGGTTTTCTGAAACTTTATCAGGAAGGCCGCGACGACGAAGAAGACGAGGAAGGCGGCCGCCTGCCGCCCATGCGGCAGGGCGAGGCGCTGACCAAGGACAAGATCGACGCCACCCAGCATTTCACCCAGCCGCCGTCACGTTTCACCGAGGCGACCCTCATCAAGCGGATGGAGGAACTGGGGATCGGCCGGCCCTCGACCTATGCCTCGACCCTGTCGGTCCTGAAGGACCGCGATTATGTCCGCCTCGACAAGAAACAGCTGATCCCGGAGGACAAGGGCCGTCTCGTCACGGCCTTTCTCGAAGCCTTCTTCGCCCGCTATGTCGGCTATGATTTCACCGCCGATCTCGAAGAAAAGCTCGATCAGGTCTCCAATCACGAGATCAATTGGAAAGAAGTGCTGCGCGACTTCTGGACCGATTTTTCCGGCGCGCTGGCCGGCACCAAGGACCTGCGTACGACACAGGTGCTGGACAGCCTCAATGAGCTCTTGGGACCGCATATTTTTCCGGCCAAGGAGGATGGTTCCAATCCGCGCGCCTGCCCCTCCTGCAATAATGGTCAGCTCTCGCTGAAGCTCGGCAAGTTTGGCGCTTTCATCGGCTGTTCCAATTATCCCGAATGCAAATTCACCCGGACTTTCTCGGATACGGGCGCGGAGGGCAATGGCGGCGAGAATGATCGCCCCGGCGTCAAGGTGCTGGGACATGATCCCGAGTCGGGCGATGAAATCTCGCTGCGCGATGGCCGTTTTGGCGCCTATGTCCAACAGGGCGAAGGCGACAAGCCAAAGCGCGCTTCGCTCCCCAAGACCATGGCGCCCGCTGACCTGACCCTGGAAAAGGCCTTGGGTCTTCTCTCTTTGCCGCGCGAAGTGGCGAAACACCCGGAAAGCAAGGAGCCGATTCTTGCGGGCATCGGGCGCTTCGGTCCCTATGTCCAGCATGGCAAGACCTATGCGAATATTGGCAAGGACGAGGATATTCTCGAAATCGGCGCCAATCGCGCGATCGATCTCATCATCGCCAAGGAAAGCGGCCTGACTGGCCGTCGTTTCGGCAAAAGCGAAAGCGCCCCCGCGCGCGAACTGGGCGAGCATCCTTCCGGCGGCCTGGTGACGATCAAGGCTGGACGTTTCGGGCCATATGTGAACCATGGAAAGGTCAACGCGACCTTGCCGCGCGATGCCGACCCGACCACATTCACGCTTGAAGAGGCACTTGCCCTGCTCGCCGCCAAGGGGGCAAGCAGCAGCGCCACGCAGGGCCGGCTTCTCGGCGAACATCCCTCCGGCGGTGCGATTACCGTGCGCGAAGGGCGTTTTGGCCCCTATGTCAATCATGGCAAGACCAATGCGACCTTGAAAAAGGGCATGTCGCCTGACACGATCACTATTGAAGAAGCGATTCGCCTGATCGAGGATAAAGACGGATCGGCGCCCAAAAAGAAGGCGGCCGCGAAAGCCGCATCTGCGAAGGCGGCCGGGGAGGTCCCCAAGGCCAGCTCAAAGAAAGCAACCAAGGCCAAAGCCGAGACCGACGAAGCGCCGCCCTTCGAGCCGACGAACACCCTTGAGGCCAAGGCCCTAGCCGCGCCCAAAAAGGCGGCTTCGGCCAAGAAGCCCGCCGCAAAAGCTGCAACCAAAAAGACCGCAACGAAAAAGGCCGCAAAAGAGTGAAAAAATCAGCCGGGATCAAAGCGACCGGCATTGACGAGACCGGCGAGGACAAAATGGCGTCAGCGGACGCCTATGGGCCGCAGGCGCTGCCCTCCCGCGCCGACATTATTGCCTTTATCGCCCGTGAGCGTGAGGCCCTGGGCGAGAAGGCACCCGCCAAGATCGGCAAAAGGGAGATCGCGCGCGCCTTCAATATCAAGGGTGATGATCGGATCGCCCTGAAGCGCATGCTGAAGGAGCTCGAACAGGAAGGCGCAATCGAGCGGCGGCGGAAAAGCCTCCACAAGCCGGGAGGTCTCCCTGCGGTCGTGCTCGCGGAAGTTTTCTCGCGCGATCGCGATGGCGATCTCCTCGCCGTACCTGTTGAATGGGACAACGAGCAGGGACTGGCCCCAAAAATCGTCCTCAGCGTCCTTAGAAAACCGCGCCCCGGCACGCCCGTTCCCGGCCTTGGCGACCGGGCGCTGGTCCGCGTCGAAGCCCTGCCCGCGGCAACGCCCGGCGAGCCCGCCTATAGCGGGCGGATCATCAAGCTTCTGACCCGGCAAAAAGCGCAAATGCTCGGCATTTTCCGCGCTGCCCCCAATGGCGGCGGCCGGGTCCTGCCGGTTGACAAGAAAAGCCTCGGGCGCGGCGAACTCGACATTAGCGAAGCCAATATGGGCGAGGCACGCGACGGCGATCTCGTCGCGGTCGAAGTCTTGCGCTCGGGCCGGTTCGGCCTGCCTTCGGCCAAGGTCCGCGAAAGACTGGGCGCTTTCGACAGCGAGAAGGCAATCAGCCTCATTGCCATTCACGCCCATGGCATTCCGAATATCTTTCGCCCTGAGACAATTGCCGAATCTGAGCGCGCCCACGCGGCGACCATGGATCATCGCGAGGATTGGCGCGCATTGCCGCTGGTGACCATAGATCCGCCCGATGCAAGGGACCATGACGACGCGGTCCATGCCGAGCCAGACCCTGATCCCGCGAACCCCGGCGGCTTTATTCTCAACGTCGCGATCGCCGATGTCGCCGCTTATGTCCGGCCGGGCAGCCCGCTCGACCTTGAGGCGGAGGAGCGCGGCAATTCGGTCTATTTCCCCGACCGTGTCGTGCCCATGCTGCCTGAGCGCATCTCAAACGATCTTTGTTCGCTGCGCGCGGGCGAAGACCGCCCCGCGCTCGCGGTGCGCATGATCATTGCGGCGGATGGCCATAAGCTCGGGCATCGCTTCCATCGCATCATGATGCGCTCGGCGGCGAAACTCTCCTACCAACAGGCGCAGGCGGCAGTTGACGGAAATCCCGACGCTGTGACCGAGGTTCTCAATGGTCCGGTTCTGCGGCCGCTTTTTGCCGCCCACAAGGCTTTGAAGGTCGCCCGCGACAAGCGTGCGCCGCTCGATCTCGACTTGCCCGAACGCAAGATTCTTTTGAACGAGGAAGGCACGGTCGATCAGGTCACCACGCCGCAAAGGCTCGACGCGCATCGTCTCATCGAGGAATTCATGATCCTCGCCAATGTCGCAGCGGCTGAAACGCTCGAAGAAAAGCACCAGGCCTTCATCTATCGCACGCATGATGAGCCGACGATCGAAAAGCTGAATAATCTCGCCGAATTTCTGGCCACGATCGGTCTCAAATTCGCCAAGGGTCAGGTTTTGCGCGCGGGGCAATTCAAT
>DASQCU010000352.1:0-2261 GCA_035634575.1 Beijerinckia sp. | reverse complement strand
TGCATGTCATTCCGGGGCCAAGCGAGCGAGGAGCCCGGAACCCATAACCAAGTGCAGGGAGCGTGGATTCCGGACTTGGCGCTTCGCCCCGTTCCGGAATGATGCGTTGGAGAATCACCGCGAGAATTTCTTGTATTTGATCCGCTGCGGAATGACGGATTCGATGCCGAGGCGGCGCATTTTGTCTTTTTCGTAGTCTTGGTAATTGCCCTCGAACCACTCGACATGGCTGTCGCCCTCGAAAGCGAGGATATGGGTGGCGATGCGGTCGAGAAACCAGCGGTCGTGGCTGATGAGCACGGCGCAGCCGGCAAAGTCCTCCAGCGCCTCCTCGAGCGCGCGCAGCGTATCGACGTCGAGATCGTTGGTCGGCTCGTCGAGCAAGAGGACATTAGCACCGGATTTGAGCATTTTGGCGAGATGCACGCGGTTGCGCTCGCCGCCGGAAAGCTGGCCGACCTTTTTCTGCTGGTCGGCACCCTTGAAGTTGAAAGCCGCGCAATAGGCGCGCGAATTCACTTCGCGTTTGCCGAGTTGCAACTGATCGAGCCCTCCCGAAATCTCTTCCCAGACCGTCTTGGCGCCATCGAGCGTGTCCCGCGATTGGTCGACATAGCCGAGGCGCACCGACTCACCGATCTGGATCGTGCCTTGATCCGGCGTCTCCTGCTTGGTGATCATCCGAAACAGTGTGGTCTTGCCGGCGCCGTTCGGCCCGATGATACCGACAATGCCGCCGGCTGGCAGCTTGAAGCTGAGCTCGTCGATGAGAAGATTGTCGGCAAAACCCTTGCGGAGATGATCGAAGTCGATGACGTTTTGGCCGAGCCGCTCGGCCACCGGAATGACGATCTGCGCGGTCTGCGCCTGCTTCTCGCCCGCTTTCTGCAACAGCTCCTCATAGCGCTGGTAGCGCGCTTTCGATTTCGCCTGCCGCGCGCGCGGCGAAGCGGCGATCCATTCCTGCTCGCGCGCCAGCGTGCGCTGGCGGGCTTCCTCCTCGCGGCCTTCCTGTTCGAGCCGTTTCTGCTTCTGAATGAGCCAAGCGGAATAGTTGCCCTCGTAGGGAATGCCGCGGCCGCGATCGAGTTCGAGAATCCAGCCGGTGACGTTATCGAGGAAATAGCGGTCGTGGGTGACGATCAAAATCGCGCCGGGATAATTGCGCAAATGGCCCTCGAGCCAGGCTACCGACTCGGCATCGAGATGGTTGGTCGGCTCGTCGAGGAGAAGGAGATCGGGCTGCGCTAGCAAAAGCTGGCATAGGGCCACCCGCCGCCGTTCGCCGCCGGAGAGCTTCCCCACATCCGCATCATCGGGTGGGCAGCGCAGCGCGTCCATCGCCTGATCGACCTTGGAATCGAGATCCCAAAGGCCTTTGGCTTCGATCTCGTCCTGCAGCTTGGTCATTTCGTCGGCGGTCTCGTCGGAATAATTGGTGGCCAGCTCGTTATAGCGGTCGAGGATCGCTTTTTGCGGGCCGACACCCTGCATGACGTTTTCGCGTACGTTTTTTTCACGATCGAGCTGCGGCTCCTGGGGCAGATAGCCGACGCGCGCGCCCTCGGCGGCCCAGGCTTCGCCTGCATAGTCCTGGTCGAGCCCCGCCATAATGCGTAAGAGCGTCGACTTGCCGGCGCCGTTGACTCCCAGCACGCCGATCTTGGCGTCCGGATAGAACGACAGATTGATGTTCTCCAAGACCTTGCGGTTGGCCGGGTAGACCTTGGACAGGCCTTGCATGTGGTAGATGAATTGACGGGCCATTATTCGCTTTCGGCTGAGCGCCTTCTGGTTCCTGCTTGCGGCGCTTAGATTCTCACGCGCGCAGCGCAGGGGCTATTCACGGCGCGATTAAGGGGAAATCCGCCACCGATGTAGCGACCGCCGCGCGTGGCGGCAAGGCGGCAGTCCCAAGGCAGCATCATTTTGCCGATGCGGTGCGGCCCCGCGCCGGGCCGGCCGGCAACCCCGCGGAAACCTTACCCGATGAATTGGCCCCGCTTGGCCCCCAAAGCCTACGATTTTTTAATGATTATGGCCCAAACTTTGTCTCAAACGCACGTTTGAAAATAATACATCTGTTTGAGGGCCCTCTGTGGCTGACCCTCACCGCGTACCAAGCGTTCGGAGCGTTCCATGCGGCACGATTTTTCCAAGACCCTACGGCGGCTGTGGCGGGTTTGCCTCGGCACCGAAGGCGCCTATCGGCCCGACCTATACTATATGCGCGGGCCAGGCCCGAAATGGCACGCCAAGTA
>DASQCU010000351.1:0-2465 GCA_035634575.1 Beijerinckia sp. | reverse complement strand
ACCCGATCATCATGTTGACGGGACATGATTCGGATGGCGATCAGGTCCAGGGGCTGGAAGCCGGGGCCAATGATTATGTGACGAAGCCCTTCCGTTTCGCGGTCCTGCTGGCCCGGATGCGGGCGCATCTGCGACAACATGACACGAGCGACGAGGCTCTGTTTCGCATTGGACCCTATACGTTCCAGCCGGGCACGAAAACTCTGATCAACGAGAAGGGCAGCAAGCTTCGCCTGACCGAGAAGGAGACCGCAATTTTGCGTTTCCTCTATCGGGCTCGCGAGGAGGTCATCACCCGCGAGGTGTTGCTGCGTGAAGTTTGGGGCTATAATTCCAATGTCACGACCCACACCTTGGAAACCCATATTTACCGGCTGCGGCAAAAGATCGAGCGCGATCCGGCTAAGGCGGAGCTGTTGATCACCGAGGCGGGCGGTTACAAACTCGTCCCTTGAGGCTTGCGCCGCCGTTCTTTAAGAATACGAAAATTTCGAAAGATACGCAGAATTCTTCAAATATTCCGGTTATATAAAGGATGAGCGGGCGCTTGACCCAATGGACATAAGCCTTTGGTGCTACAAAGGAACCGAGCGTGCCCTTTGCCGGGCTTGCCCCGCGGCCGCAAAGCGAAGACAATCCTTGCGCTGAAACATGCGATGATTTGCTCGGGGGAGACTTAAACGATGGGATTGGAGGAGGATATCCGCAATCTCGCGGGCACACCGACTTTCGCCGAGCTCGAACCGGATGCCCGGCGGATGATCGCCGCTTCCGCTGAAACTCGCCTCCTGCGCGCAGGCGATGTCCTGTTTCGCCGCAACGAGCTTTCCGACGGCGGCTTTCTCGTGTTGTCCGGATCCATCGCCATGGATGTTTCCAATCATGGCGGCGTCGCCATCAGGGTTGTCGGACCGCAGACGCTGATCGGCGACACGGCTCTTTTGACCCGGACACGGCGTCCCGCAACAGCCATCGCCCGCGAGCCGACCAAAGTCCTGCATATTTCACGCGAAGTTTTCCACCGCGCCTTGCAGAAATTCCCGGTGAGCGCAGAACATTTGCGGCAATCCCTGGCGGCAAGATTGGGCACCTTGATGCAGGAACTCGATCACGCGCGGTTCATTCGCGCCCTGCCATAAAATCGCCCATCCCGATAGACTGGCCGGCCGTCGCCACGGCGCGGACGGGAAATATGAGTGTCGCCACGGCCGCGACAGGAGGAGTCCATTCATGCGTTCGATTTTGAGAGCCAGGAGCCTCGTGCTCTGGTGTCTCGCCCTTTCCTTCGGCAGTTTGACGTCAGCCGAGGCCGCGACCTGCCGCGACCCAGGCGGTTTCGATGCCTTCATGGCAAGCTTCAAGAGGGAGGCGGCGGCCAAGGGCATTTCGGCAGCAACGATCGCCAGCGCGCTCGACGGCGTCAACTACGATCCGGGCATCATTTCAAAGGATCACGGCCAGCACGTCTTCCATCAGAGCTTTGAACAATTCTCCAGCCGGATGGTGAATTCCTATCGGCTGCACAAAGGCGCTAGCCTTCTCAGGCAATATGCTGGAACCTTCAGCCGGATCGAGGAGCAATATGGCGTTCCAGGGCCGGTTATCGTCGCCATATGGGGGCTCGAAACCGATTTCGGCGCGGTGAATGGCAGCACCCCGACCTTGCGCGCCTTGGCAACACTCGCATACGATTGCCGCCGCTCCGACATGTTCCAGGCCGAACTCATGGACGCCTTGCGGCTCGTCGAGCGCGGGGATTTGTCGCCAGCCTCCATGCGCGGCGCCTGGGCCGGCGAACTCGGCCAGACCCAGTTCATGCCCTCCTCCTACATTAAATTCGCGGTTGATTTCGACGGCAGCGGCCGCCGCGATCTGATCCATAACGTTCCCGACGTTCTCGCCTCCACCGCGAATTATCTCAAGAGTTACGGCTGGCAGCGCGGCGGCGCCTGGACACCCGGCTCCGCCAATTTCGGCGTGATCCAGCAATGGAACAAGGCCGATGTCTATTCCCGCACGATCGCCTATTTCGCGACCCGCCTCAGTGGTGGAGAATGATTTTTTCAGCCTTTGAGCCGTAATAATAGCTTGACCATTTCATGCGCAGGAATGGCAGAGCTATTCTGTATCCCGCAGTATCAGGTCCGAGAATTCGGACCTGATGCGTCGCATTCCTCGGCTCGGAATTTCAGATGACCAAAATCGTGACCAGGACCTTGGCCGATCTCCCGGCCTTGGGCCCAGATTTTTTCGCGCGTGGCGTCGAAGGTGAACCGACCCGGGCCCTTTATGACAAACTGGCGGCCGAGGCAGAGGTGCTGGACGCAATCGAAGTTCGCGCAGCCGCCGCGGGCAATCGACTGGATTTGAAAAAGAAGGTCCGGGTGGCAGCCTGGAATCTTGAACGATGCAAAGCCGTGGAAGCCTCAGCGAAGCTTTTGCTTGAGACCGGGGCGGACATTGCC
>DASQCU010000350.1:0-2082 GCA_035634575.1 Beijerinckia sp. | reverse complement strand
CCGCGCGATCCGGCGCTCTATTTCGTGCAAAGGCTGCGCGACGAAGCGCATCGCTTCGCGATTGGCACGCACAGGGCCAAACGCAAGAGGGAGTTCACCAAAAGCCCGCTCGACGAAATTGCCGGTATCGGCCCCTCACGCAAACGTGCTTTGCTGCATGCCTTCGGCACCGCCAAGGCGGTTGCGAGGGCGGCTCTGTCCGATCTCGAAAAAGTGCCCGGAATCAATGCGGCAACAGCAAAGCTTGTCTATGATTTTTTCAATGAGCGTGGCAGATAGATCGCGCAAACGTCACCTTGGCCGCATATTTTCCTGTTGACGCAGCCCGAGAGAGAATGTCCCCTCCACCCATGGCGATCACAACGATTTGGCGCGGTTCAAACCGGGCCTGGAATTTGCCCAATATACTGACCTACGGCCGGCTCCTGGCTGTACCGGCCGTTGTCGGCTGTCTCTTCTGGTCGGAAGTGGACGCCATGCGCTGGACCGCGCTTGGCATTTTCATCATCGCCGCGATCACCGATTTTCTCGACGGCTATCTGGCCCGCGCCCTGGAGCAGCAATCGGCGCTTGGCCGCATGCTTGATCCGATCGCCGACAAGCTTCTGGTTTCCGCCGTGCTCATGATGCTGGTCGCGGATCACACGATCGTGAGCTATTCGCTCGGCGCTGCGATCGTCATTCTCTGCCGCGAAGTTCTCGTCTCCGGCTTGCGGGAATTTCTGGCCGAGCTGAAAGTCTCGGTTCCGGTCAGCAAGGTAGCCAAATGGAAAACCACGCTGCAACTCGTGGCCCTGGGCTTCCTGATCGCCGGTTCGGCTGCCGATCGAATCATTCCGGGCATCACCAATGTCGGCTTGATCCTGTTCTGGTTTTCCGCGCTTCTTACGCTTTACACGGGCTGGGACTATCTGAAAGCCGGAGTGAAGCACATCATCGAGAGTGATGCGCAATGAAAGCGCTTTATTTCGCCTGGGTGCGCGAGCGGATCGGCAAGGCGGAGGAGGAGATTACGCCGCCTCAGGGTGTGAAAACCGTGGCTGACCTCATTGGCTGGCTGAGCGGCCAGGGCGAAGGCTATGCGTTAGCCTTCGAGAATAACAAGACGATCCGCGCAGCGCTCGACCGCGCCCATGTCAAGCACGATGCCGCTATCGAGAATGCACGGGAAATCGCCTTCTTTCCGCCGATGACGGGAGGATAGAGCCTTGGCCGAGACTTTGGCGACAAGGACGGTCGTGCGCGTCCAGGCGGAGACCTTCGATACTGCAGCGGAGACTTTGGCGCTCACAGAGGGGCGCACCGATCTCGGTGCCGTCGTAACCTTCACCGGCCTTTGCCGCGATGAAGGCGGTGTCCTGGCGAGCCTCGAAATCGAGCATTATCCCGGCATGGCGGAGGAAGAGATCGGCCGTGTGGTCGAGGAAGCCAAGCAGCGCTGGCCGCTGGCCGGTGTTACGGTCGTGCATCGCTTCGGGCTTATCAAACCGGGCGAACCCATAGTCCTCGTCGTTACCGCCAGCCTGCATCGGACAGAGGCCTTCGAGGCAGCCTCCTTTCTCATGGATTTTCTCAAGACCAAGGCTCCCTTCTGGAAAAAGCAGCACCTTAGCGAGGCCTCCTCTGGCGGCTGGGTCGGCGCGAAGCAAGCGGATGATGCCGCCGCCGAGCGATGGAAGGCATAGGCTTCCGGTCAGAAAGCTCGCGGACCTGTTTCACGTTTCTCTTGAGGAGCAGGCGTAGCCTGCGTCTCGAAGGATGCTTCCAGCATTCACTGGATACGCCCTCGCCCTTCGAGACGGCCTTGCAGGCCTCCTCAGGGTGAGGGCTTTGGTTAGCGCTTGCGAAGGCGAGCTCTTGCCAAATCCGTTAGCTATCTATATTAGCTTTACAGCTATCATGATTAGCTGTTTCCTTTGGGCACGGCGCGAAGATAGCGGATTGAACGCGAACGGAACCGAGCCATGAAAAATTTTTCGATCGGACTTGCCGCGAGTTTCCCCATCACCCCCGGCGCAATCGCCGCTGAAGCACCAGACCAGAGTCGCGCAACCGCGCCCCTGCACCTCTCGACCCACTCCG
>DASQCU010000349.1:0-3842 GCA_035634575.1 Beijerinckia sp. | reverse complement strand
TGGGAATGGTAATGTCCGACCTGTAGAGCGAATAACGCGGCGCGAAGGTGATTTCCTCTGTCACCGGCAGGCCAAGGCGCAGCGTCCCGCCCGTCACAAAATTGTTATAAAACGAATAGGACGAGACGTCCGTCCGCTTCGCGTAGACATCGAAACCGGCCGCGATCCTCTCACCGAGGAAATAGGGCTCGGTGAAGCTGAACTGTACGCCACGGCTATATTGGCCCTCGGAGACCGCAAGACGGACATATTGTCCACGGCCCATGAAGTTTGATTCGGAGACCGAAACTTCGGCAATGAAGCCATCCGAGGTCGAATAACCGCCTGAAAGCGATAGCGAGCCAGTCGACTGATCCTCGACATCAACGACCACGACCACACGATCGGGTGTCGATCCGGGTTCATTCGTAATCTTGACCTTTTTGAAATAGCCAAGATTGTTCAGGCGCCGCTCGGCGCGGTCGATCAGCGTGCGATTATAGGCATCGCCTTCCGCGATCTCGAATTCGCGGCGAATCACGTAGTCGCGCGTCCGCGTATTACCGCGCACAACGATTCGCTCGACATAGACGCGCGGGCCTTCCTCGATGACAAAGGCGATGCTGACGGTGCGAGTCGCAGGATCGCGGTCGCCGCGTGGCCGCACCTGAGTGAAGGCGTAACCGTGCCTGGCGACCTCCTTCGTCAAGGCCTCGACGGTCTTTTCGACCATGTCGCCATTGTAGGTCTCTCCCGGGGACAGGCGCAGGAAACCGCTGAGCGACGCGCCATCGAGGTCCGGCAAATGCGATTCAACGACGACACTGGAAACCGTATATTGCACGCCCTCTTCGACGGTGATCGTAACGATATAGCCGCCCTGGGCAGGATCGAATTGCGCATCGGAACCGATGACACGAAAATCGGCATAGCCATTCTTCAAGTAGAAACGGCGGATCAGTTCAAGGTCCGAAGCAATCTTGTCGGGATCATAGACATCCGAAGTCTTGAAGAAAGACAGAAAGTTCATCTCCGTCGTCTGCATGAGGTCGCGCAGCTTGCCCGAGGAAAAGACCTGGTTGCCCACGAAATTGATTTGCTTGACGCCCGTCTTCTCGCCTTCATCGATGGTGAAGACAACGTCAACCCGGCCATTCGGCAAATCGACAGTGCGCGCGGTCACCTGGGCGGCGGCGCGGCCGGAACGTCTATAAACGTCCTTGATGCGCTCGATATCGGCATCAACCATGGCTCTGCTATAGGGACCGCGCGATTTCGACTGAATCTCAGCCTGCAGCGCATCGGTCTTGACCTTGCTGTTGCCCTCGAAGGCAACGCGATTGATGGCGACGTTTTCCGTCACCGCAACGACCACACGCCCGCCCTCGCGGCTGATCCGGATGTTGGAAAAAAGGCCCGTCGCGTAAAGGTCCTTCACGGCCTTGTTGACCGAAGCCTCGTCCGTGCCGGTGAAATAGGCGGCAATCGTCTGGCTATCGACGCGGGTATTGCCGCGCACCGTGACGTTCTCGGCAAAGGCCGCGGGAGTGAAACCTAGAAGCCAGGCAACAGCGAAAGCTGCGGTAACACACCGGTCCAAGTGACCTTTGATGAATTGCATCGTGAGACCGGTCCCCGCATTCCCATTTGCCAGCTTGAATTCCACCCTACAAGAGGCTGATCCGGCTGGCATTCCACGCGCACTAAGAGCGAACAGAAAGAGCAGGTCTTCCGCTCGCCTTTGGCTTTGCTTCTATCGTGTTTGGCAAAGCCTGCAAATCAAGTTTCTTATCATTTCTCCGCTTTTCATCAGGCCGTGGCGAGCGAGACACGCTTCATGGTGACCGGGACCTTAAGTATTAAGGTTAATACTGCCGCCATTTGGCACGAACCTTTAGCCTGAAGAGCGAAGGGCACCCTTCCCGGCATGACCGCTGAGGCTGAATTTGTTTTATCGCATTTTCGGACAGCGAACCGGCATCCACTTCGCTTGAAAATGCTCTATCGATTGGAAAAGCCGAAGACGATTTTCGGGCGAAGCCCGGTTTGCCTGAAAATGGGGAACAAAGGGGTGAGAACCTCTGGAATCGAAAGCGCTCCGACCAAAGTAGATCGAAGCGCTTGATCTCGCCTCAGGTTCTCCGAAAATCGGTGACCCTGCTAACCCCAATGCATCAATTGGCGGGTCAATCTCAGAATGTCATTATAGGTGGCGAAGATCATCAGAGCCGCAACGAGGGTAAGGCCGATCTTGAACCCGAAGGCTTGCGCCCTTTCGTTCATGGCCCGGCCCTGCACCGCTTCCACCGCGTAATAGAAGAGATGGCCGCCATCGAGCAGCGGGATCGGGAGGAGGTTCAAAATCCCGACTGAAATGGACAGAATCGCCGCGAGGTTGAGCAAGGCGGCAAGGCCGATCTTGGCCATTTCACCGGAAGCCTGGGCAATCCCGATGACACCCGACATTTGCTCAGCCGATTCCCGCCCGGTGACCAGACCGCGAACATAGGCGCCAGTGCGCGTCACAACATACCAGGTCTCGTTGACCGCCAAGTGCACCGATTCGGCCGCACTATAATGCTGCAGATGCCAGTTTTCCGGTTTTCCTCGCGATTCGATGCCAAGGACGCCAACCCGCGTGGTGCCCAAAGGCGTGGCGATTTCCCGCCTGCGCGGCGTCGCAATCAGCGTGAGTTCCTTGCCCTGCCGGTCGACGGTGAAGGTCAAGGCCTGATCACTCGAGACCTGCACGATGCGCTGCATGTCCTCGAAACTATTGATCTTTTCATCGCCGATCGCGACGATCAAATCGCCCGGCTGAAAGCCCGCGCCTTCCGCCGCGCTGCCTGCCGTCACGCCATCCACGACCGGCAGCAGGATATTGCGTCCATTGACGTAGAAAATGCCGGAAAAAATGACGATCGCCAGGATGAAATTGGCGAGCGGACCGGCAACGACAATGGCCGCCCGCTTCCAGACTTTTTGCGCGAAGAAACTGACCGCGCGCTCGGCCTCCGGCATGTTTGCTGCGGCCTTTGCATCGACCATGGAGGCGCCATTGGCATCGCCGTGGAATTTCACATAGCCGCCAAGCGGCAGAGCGGCGAAGCGCCAGCGTGTCCCATGCCGGTCATAAAAGCCGAAAAGTTCGGGACCGAACCCTAAGGAAAAGGCATCGACCCTCACCCCGCACCAGCGGCCAACCAGGAAATGGCCGAGCTCGTGAAAGAAGACCACGAGGCTCAGCACGAAAATGAAAGGCACCACATAGACCGCGAACGACCAGATATGGGTGAGGATCGGCATGAAATCTCCTGTCACGCCGCCTTCCGGCGCGCGTCGTTCTTATACCAAGTGTCGCTAAGAGCGACCCTTGGTTCCTTTCTCGAATTTTCGTATTTTCAAACGGTTACGAAAATTCGAGAGTGGAACCACCGGTCATTCTTATGACCGTTGGCATTAATTTACGACATTCCGCGAGCTTCCTTGCGCCAAGGCTGCCCGCGCTCTTTCCCGCACGAGATTGTCCATAGCAAGCGCTTCATCAACGCTCTCGGGATCGCGCGCTATGCCGTCGGCAAGTGCCGAATTGCAAGCCTGCTCCACCATTCGAGCAATGTCATGAAAAGAAATGAGCCTGTTCAAAAAAGCTTCAACCGCAATTTCATTCGCGGCATTCAAAATAGTGGGGAGGCCTTGGCCGGTTCGCAAGGCGTCGAGCGCGACGCGCAATGCCGGAAACCGTTCGAAATCCGGCCGCTCGAAGGTCAAGGTTCCGACCGATGCAAGATCGAGGCGGCGAGCCGCCGTCGAAATACGCTGCGGATAAGACAGACAATGGGCGATCGGGACTTTCATATCGG
>DASQCU010000348.1:0-2695 GCA_035634575.1 Beijerinckia sp. | reverse complement strand
CAGCGATCGCATCCGCCAAATGTCCATCCCCTTGCACGCCAACGGCGAAAACCGCGTCGATCTCCTTTCGTTCGATCGCATCCGGCAATTCGGCCAAGCTCAGCGGCACTGTTTGGACGGAGTTTGGCGCTATGTCATATTGGCCAAGAAGCAGCGTCCAAAGCGCCTGATCGCCGGCACCGGCTTCAGCCGATGATTGCAAGACCCCAATCCTATGGCCGGGCAGATCGGCAATCTCGTGGAGCCCGCCCTCCGCCGGTGCGACCAGGATGACGGCATTGTGGCGCATGATCAAAACCGTCTGGCCACTTGGCGGCATGGCGACATCGGTACGGACGATGGCAAGGTCGGCGCGCCCATCATCGAGCGCTCTCGACGACTCTGCAACATCGTCAACCGGCACGACCTTCAGCCGGATCCACTCCTGATCCTCTGCGAATTCTCGTGCCGCCGCAGCCATGATGGCCTGATCGTCGCTGTCGCGCGCAACGGCGACATGCAAGACAGTCGGCCGCTCATAAAAATAGATAGACGCCGATACGATGGCGATCGCGGCAAAACCGCATGTCATTACGAGGAGTGTGAGACGTCGCATTGGTCCACCCGGGCCGATCGAACCTGGAACGCGCTATCCTTGCAACCGTCTGGTTGCAGGCTTCCTCTTTACGCGGGAAGTTTAAGGCCGAATCATGAATTCCTCGTCTCGCCGGCAAAAATTAAACATTACCATTTTGAAAGCCTTACGATCTGGCTGAAGCAAAAGATCTTTAAGCGAAAGGAACTTCGGCGCGAGCCTCATCGACAAGCTGGAGCGGAAGCATGAAGGCCTCGCCGATAAGCACAACGCAAGGTCCTGCCGGCTCGGCGAGCGCGACCTTGGCAGGCAAGGTCTCGATTGTTCCAAGGATGCGGCGCTCGCTAGGCGCTGTCGCGTGCTCGACAAGAATGGCAGGTGTGGAAGGCGCGATCCCATGCGCCCGCAGGCGCTCACAGAGCGCACTCAGCGTCTTGACGCCCATATAGACAACGCTCGAAGCGCGCGGGTCGCAGAGCGCGCGCCAGTCTATGTCCTCGGGCAGCTTCCCATCATGCGCGTGGGCGGTAATGAATTGCAGCCGCCGCGCCTTGTCGCGCTCTGTGAGCGAGACCTGCAGCGAAGCCGCTGCGCCCAAGGCGGCGGTGATGCCGGGGACGATCTCGACTGCGATTCCAGCGGCCTGCAAGGCAGAGATTTCTTCATTCGCGCGGCCGAAAATCATCGGATCGCCGCCCTTCAAACGCACCACGCGCTTGCCTTCCCGCGCCAGGGAAACGAGCAAGGCCGTGATATGATCCTGGCGGCAGGAGGGTTTATAGCCACGCTTGCCGACGGCGATTTTCGTGGCCTCGCGCCGTGCCATGTCGAGAATGTCCGGCGAAACGAGATCGTCGAACAGGACAACATCGGCCGCGTGCAGAACCCGCAAGGCCTTAAGCGTCAAAAGCTCCGGATCGCCGGGCCCGGCCCCGACAAGGGCGACGGACCCGGCCTGCGCGATCCCGGCCCGCGCCCCCGCCTCGGCTTGCGCCAGAAGCGTGGCGAAATCGCCTTCGCCCGGGCCTCTGTCCCCTGCGGCGAGCGTCTTCCGGCTGAACAGCTCCCAGAAGCGCCGGCGCGCGCGCGGCGCCAGATTGAGGGGCCGCAGTTTTGCGCGCCAGGCTTCAGCCGCGGCGGCCCAAAGCCGGACAGCCTGGGGCAACAGGGCTTCAAGCCTGCCGCGCAGAGCCTGCGCCAGGATCGGCGAGGCGCCATGGGTCGAAATGCCAATGATGAGGGGCGAGCGATCGACGATCGCGCCAAAGTGAAAGTCTGAATAATCCGGCCTGTCAATAATATTGACCGGCACGCCCGCCCGCCGCGCCAGCGTCTGGAATGCCGCAGCTTCCTCTGCGCCTTCCATGTCGGCAACGGCGAGTGCCGCTCCGCGCAAATCCTCCTCGCCGACCTTTCGGCCGATGTGGTCGATCGCCGGAGAACGCTCGATGATTGAGGCGAGTTTGGAGCAAGGATTGGCCGAATAAAGCGCGACGCTCGCTCCCGCCGCCTGCAAAAGCTCGGCCTTCCAGGCGGCAGCCTCCGATGAGCCGGCGAGCACGACCCGCCGGCCGGCGAGGTCGAAAAAGACCGGCAGGCTCGCAAGGCCCTGCATGAGCGAATGTTCCGCGACGCGGGGTTCGCTACGGGTCGAGACATTTGCAACCATCTGGACGGTCATTCCTGGCAACTTGGAGATATTATTAAGCCGATGAAAATCGCGATGGCAAACAGAGACTTCAAGAGGCCTGCCCTGATCTGCCAAGCCCCGGTTCAGGCAGGGCCACAAAGGAGGAGCTTGGTTCCCTTCTGGAATTCCCGTATCCCGTTCCTGTATATACCGCTAGTTCCTTCGGAACGAAGGCATCTTGAATTTAAGTCGAGGCGGAAGCAGTCACGCATGTCCAGGGCTCAACGCGACGCATTTCATAAACGACCCACGCAAGACCCTATGCGCTCCGTGCGTCAAGGCGCGGCAGCCCTTCTGCTCTGCCTCGCCCCGTTCGCGCTTTCGCCTGCAGTGGCTTTCGCCCAGACGGCAGATGACGTCTTCGTGCCGAGCTTCTGGGACCCGCACCACCGGATCGAAAAGCCGGATCTTGGCGCCTTGCGCAGCCTGCG
>DASQCU010000347.1:0-2218 GCA_035634575.1 Beijerinckia sp. | reverse complement strand
AGCTCCGCTTCGCTGACACCCGCGACGGGAATGAAGGCCGTCGCCTGCCGGTTGCCAAGCGTGATCGTCCCTGTCTTGTCGAGAAGAAGTGTATCGACATCGCCAGCCGCCTCGACGGCGCGGCCGGACATGGCGAGCACATTGAAGCGCACCAGCCGGTCCATCCCGGCGATACCGATTGCCGAGAGAAGCGCGCCGATCGTGGTAGGAATCAAGGTCACGAAAAGCGCGACGAGAACTACGATCGAGACAGTACCGCCAGCGTAACTCACAAAGCTCGGAATGGTCGCCACGGCAAAGACGAAAATGATCGTCAGCCCGGCAAGGAGAATGTTCAGCGCGATCTCGTTTGGCGTTTTCTGCCGTTCGGCGCCTTCGACAAGCGCGATCATGCGATCGAGAAAGGTGGAGCCTTGCGCCGCCGTGATGCGCATCTTGATCCAATCCGAGAGAACCCGCGTGCCGCCGGTTACGGCCGAGCGGTCGCCGCCGCTCTCGCGAATGACAGGCGCGGATTCGCCGGTAATCGCCGATTCATCGACGGAGGCAATGCCTTCGATCACCTCGCCATCGCTTGGGATCAAATCGCCTGCTTCGACAAGCACGAGATCGCCTTGTTGCAAGTCTGGCGCGGCGATTTCGACGAAGTTCGTGGCGTCGAGCGAAGCAATGCGTTTCGCCATGGTTTCCGTGCGCGCCTTGCGCAAGGTCGCCGCCTGCGCCTTGCCGCGCCCCTCCGCGACAGCCTCGGCGAAATTGGCGAAGAGCAGGGTGATGATGAGCCAGAGCAGGATCTGGAAGGTGAAGCCCAGCGATCCCCCGCCTGTCGCGAGATCGCGCAGAAAAAGGATCGCGGTGAGGACCGTCACGACCTCGACGACGAACATCACCGGGTTCTTGATCAGCGTGCGCGGATCAAGCTTGCGAAAGGATGCTGGCACCGCTTGAGCGAGGATGGCGGGATCAAAGAGCGATGAAGCCGGCCCGCGCGAAGTCTTTCTGGGGTTCATGGAAGCCGCCTTGTTTAAAAGAGAGCGCCCGCTTGCAAAGCAAAATGATCGGCGATGGGGCCAAGCGCCAAGGCCGGGAAAAAGGTCAGTCCGCCAACAATCAGGATCACGCCGATCACAAGACCAACGAAGAGACTGCTATCGGTTGGAAAAGTACCAGCCGAAGCAGGAATGATGTTTTTCGCAGCAAGCGATCCGGCAACCGCCAGCATGGGAACGATGAAGAGGAAACGTCCGATCCACATGGCAAGCCCAAGGGTCGAATTCCAGTAGGGCGTGTTGGCGGATAGTCCGGCGAAGGCGCTGCCATTATTGCCGGTTGCCGACGTATAGGCATAAAGCGCTTCACTGAATCCGTGCGGGCCTGCATTGGCCAAACCGGCAAGGCCCGCCTGGACGACAACCGCAATCGCGGTAAAGCCGAGGATCGAGAGAGGGAGGATCAAAACGGCAAGCATTGCCATCTTGACTTCGCTCGCTTCTATCTTCTTGCCGAGATATTCCGGTGTGCGGCCGACCATCAAACCAGCGACGAAGACCGCGAGGATCGCAAAGAGCAGCATGCCATAAAGGCCGGAGCCGACACCACCGAAGATGATTTCGCCGAGCATGATATTGCCCATCGCCACCATGCCCGCCAAGGGCATGAGACTATCGTGCATCGTGTTGACAGCGCCGCAGGACGTATCTGTCGTGATAGTCGAAAAGAGCGAGGAACTGGCTATGCCAAAACGGACTTCCTTGCCCTCCATATTGCCGCCGGCCTGTAGAGCGCCAGTCTGCGAATGTCCTGGCGCGCTATCTACACCGAAATGTGCAAAAGCAGGATTGCCGCGTCCTTCCGTTGAATAGATGGTGGCTGCACCGCCGAGAAACAAAAGGCCCATGACGGCAAAAATCGCCCAGCCATGCCGCTCGCTGCCGACCATCCGGCCAAACACATTAGTGAGCGCGGCCGAGATCGCGAAGATCAGCACCATCTGCACGAAATTCGTCAGGGCATTCGGGTTCTCATAAGGGTGCGCCGAATTGGCATTGAAAAAACCGCCGCCATTGGTCCCCATGACTTTGATGACTTCTTGCGAAGCAACGGGCCCTTGCGCAATCACCTGCTTGCCGCCTTCGAGCGTCGTTGCCGTCACATAGGCGTCGAGGTTTTGCGGCATGCCCTGCGAGACGAAGAAGAGGGCGATGATGATCGAGATCGG
>DASQCU010000346.1:0-4175 GCA_035634575.1 Beijerinckia sp. | reverse complement strand
AAGGCGAGCACCGGCTGTTCAACGATTGCGGGGACGACAGTTTCGACGTTGCCCGAACCATATAGAGAAAGGACGGTTTTGAAGATGATCTGCGATAATACGATCCCGGAGATCAAACCCATGACCCAGCGCGTCCAATAGGTGCTCTGAAACTTTGGATCGTAGGTGCCCGAGGAGATGTAGGCATTGACTTGCTGCAGGTTTTGAAAGCAGCTGCCGAGCGACGCGGCCGAAAGCAAAAAAATCTCGACCTTCAGAAGCGGCAAACCTTGCAACTCCAGTAGTGTCTTGCTCATATTTTCAGCATTGATTTCGCGGGAGAGGCTTATAAAAAGCAAAGCTATCAGTGACAGGATGGCGAGTCCCAGCATCTGCCGAACAATGGGCAGCGGGCCAAACGCATACCAAAAAGAGCGTTTTCTCCGCTCGTTGATCAGCAGAAGCACTGCTTCCGGCGTCGCCGGTTTGATAATCAGGGCAAGAGCCGCGTGCGCCTTCGACAACAGCGCGATTGAGTTTGCGCCCGTTCCCGCTGTTTTGTTCACCGGCAAGGGTTCCTGCCGATCCCCTGTCGATTTGCGCTTCGCAGGCGCGACTTGAACGCCGTTGGAGCCGAAGACGGCGAGCGCTTCGTCGATCAGCGTGGCGACCTCTCCGGGGATATCCAGGCCCGTGCTATAGGCGTGCTCAGCCATGGCCTCACACTCGCGCGCGACGCGCCGCCAGAGATGATTGCTGCTCTCTTGGGCGAGTTGCGATCCGATCTCAATCGGTGCCAATGGCGCGGCTACAATCACCGTCGATGAGTCCGTCGATTTGGGCACGTGGTCCGCAACTGGCTTTGGCTGCGGAAGTGGGGCGATTGCGCTTGAGGCGCTACTTGCCGTCTGCGCACCATTGGCAGCTCCAATCCCTAATGAAGGAGGGCTCGCAACCATATTGTCACTTGATTGTGCTACCTCGTCCAGCATGTTTGCCCCTCTAGCAACTTGCCCCCGTGAAGCAAGAACAACGGGCGCTTCTCGAGGGCCTCCTCCCAAGATCATGGTTCTCTGTACGTCACAAATTGACCCAGTGAAACCACTATAATAATAAATTATATGACGAATAGCGAAAACCCTGCTGCTCGGTTTGCCCTGGGGAATCGACATGCCGTCCAACACAGGTATCAAACTGTCTTTGGCTATCGCTCTTGCTGGCGCATTAGTTTAAGCCTTTTTCGGCCGTTCCAAGACGAAGAGCTTATCCGCCACCGCATAATTCATATAGCCGCAGTGGGCGATTAGCCGCATACGTGCAGCATCGACGATACCATTCTCGATGAAGCGCGCGAGATTGACTTCGCCCGCCTTGCTAATCGTCGTCACCCAGCCGATCGGGCGCGGCGCGATCAGCGCCTTGAAGGGATCATGCGGAAGGATCGATTTGTCGCGCGCATGCGGTTCATAAAAGAGCAAGGGCCTCATCTTTCGAGATCTGTCGCGAGGTTGATCATAAGTTCCCAGGCGCGGCTGCAACCCGCACAGCTCTCGCCAGCGGCGAAGCCTGGGTTCAAAAAAACCTCTGCCACTGTGCCGGAACTGCATTAATATTAAGGTTTATATAACGATGAAGCCTTGCGAACCGAGGGCTCCGTTCCGGCCTATGTTCAAGATCAAAATGGCATTATATGATCGCCGAAATTAGAAAATCCTCGGATTGATGATTGCAAGGAAAAACATGGCGGAGATCCCTGACCCGAAAGAGGCGCGCATCGTTGTCGTCGGCGCGGGACATGCCGGCGGCACAATTGTCGGCCTCCTGCGCGACTTGGGCCACACGGGGCCCCTTATCCTCATTGGCGAGGAAGCTGCCGCGCCGTACCAGCGCCCGCCGCTCTCCAAGGATTTTCTGAAAGGTGTTGCCAATCTCGAGTCGCTGCTGCTCCGGGCCGAAAAATATTATCACGAGAGGCATATCACGTTGCGATTGGGCGCCCGGGTCGAAGCCATCGATCCCCTGGCTAAGCAAGTGCGCCTCGAAGGTGGCGGGATCGAAGCCTATGACATTTTAATCCTCGCGACGGGCTCGCAAGCGCGCCGCCTCGCTATTCCCGGCGCCGATCTCAAGGATCTTTTCGAGCTGCGGAACATCCCCGATGCCGAAAGCATCAAGGCCGTCCTGCATCCCGGCCACCGGCTGGCCATCGTCGGCGGCGGTTACGTCGGATTGGAAGTGGCGGCCTCTGCCCGCGCGCTTGGCGCCGAGGCCGTGGTGATCGAACGCGAGAGCCGGGTGCTGGCGCGGGTTGCGAGCGAGCCTCTCTCCCGTTTCTTCGAGAAATTTCATACCGATCACGGCGTCACCATCATCACCAATGCGGAAGTCGCCGCTTTCGAGGGCGGCTCCAATGGTTTCGTCAATGCCATAAGATTGAAGGATGGACGGCGGATCGAATGCGATGCCGCCGTCATTGGCGTCGGCGCGGTGGCTTCCGACCAGCTTGCCCGCACGGCGGGTTTAGCCTGCGAAAATGGCGTCGTGGTCGATGAAACCGCGCGCACCTCCGATCCCTTCATCTATGCCATCGGGGACATGACCTGGCGGCCATTGCCGCTCTATGACGGGCGCATGTTCCGCCTTGAAAGCGTGCCGAATGCGCTCGAACAAGCGAAACAGGCGGCTTGCGCCATTCTCGGAAAGCCCGCGCCCGAGCCAGCTGTCCCCTGGTTCTGGTCGGATCAATATGATTTGAAGCTGCAGATCGCGGGCGTGCCGTTCGACGCCGAGGATTTGTTGATCCGTGGCTCGATGGATACGGCAAAATTTGCCATTTTCCACATGAAGGGCGACCGGATTCTCGCGGTCGAGGCGGTCAATGCGCCCGCCGAATTCATGGGCGGCAAGCAATTGATCGGAACGGGCAAAAATGTTTCGCGCGAACGCCTCGCCGATCCTTCCGTTCGCATTAAGGAAGTCGCCGCGTAATACCAAGGGTCGCAAAGGCGACCCTTGGTTCCTTTCTCGAATTTCCACTTTTGCTTCAGGTTGGCGGAAATTCGAGAGTGGCACCAACGGTCTTATGACCGTTGGTATATTACTTCAGCTGCCCGCCCGCTCAAGTTCCTGCAAGATTTCGCGCGGCAAATGTTTTTCCGACAAATGCCCCGTTTTCACGAGCAAAATGCAGCCGGCATCCGAGGCAATTTTATGCTCACGTCCGCCCGGCTCGCGGATCCATGTCCGCTTTGGATATTCGCCCTCGTCATCGCGGAATGAACCGTCGAGAACGAGAATCTCCTCGCCTTCCGTATTCAGCATCCGGCTCATGCCAGCCCCCGGTGCGAGCCGCAGGAGAAAGGTCGAGACACCCGCAAACGCATGGAGAGGCTTGACCGCACAGCCTTCCGCCGCGCCTTTCTCCCAAGCTCCGGCATTCGTGTCGATGACCTTGCGCTCTCGGTCGTCGGGATCGAACTGCCAGAGCTTGACGAAAATCGTGCAGCCTTCTTTTGTGAAAGGCGTATGCTGCGAGCCTACAGGGTCGCGCAGATAGGTGCCGGCGGGATAGCGCCCATTCTCGTCTTCAAGCTGGCCTTCCAGCACGAAAAATTCCTCGCCGCCGCCATGCACATGATGCGGGAAGAAGCTGCCGGGCGCGAAGCGCACGAGGCTTGTCGCCCGCGCGATTTCCTCGCCGATCCGGTCGAGCATGAGACGGTCCACCCCTTTTTGCGGCGAGGGAACCCACTCCCCATCGCTTGGGCGAACCATAAATTTTTGCGAAAAATCAGCGCGAACTTTCATCTCAGCTCATCGGATGCAGCATAAGAAGGCAGCCAAGTATGACACAAGGCGCCAAGGATTGGAATCAAGCCCGCGTGCTGGTGCGGCCATCGCGGCTTGCGAAAGGGTTGAAAGCGGAACCTTTCCGCTCTCAACCCGAATGTCACCCCAATCAGGATATTCATGCAGGACTTGAAACGGCCTAAGTCTCAATCCTCCTCGGTCTCTTCCTCCTCCTCCATCCGGCGACTTTGAACGCCTTCCTTAACCTCACGTAGGACATGCACCGCGAGGAAGCGCATCCGGCGTTTCTGGTCGTCGTCGAGGCTGGCATAAAGCGGCTGCCAGGCGTCGGCGACCTTCCTCAGTGCGTCTCCTCTTTGAGTCAGGGCGTCAGCGCGTGCGCGCAG
>DASQCU010000345.1:0-1921 GCA_035634575.1 Beijerinckia sp. | reverse complement strand
GTACACGCTGGGTTCGGGAAGACGCGGATCGCTTTATCGCCACGTTTCGCGAGAGAGCCTATTTGGAGGCGCGGGACCGGGTTCGCGGGCGCTGTATCGACGGCGATCGGCCGGCCCGCCATTGGACCCGTGTGAAACTCGAAATTGCCCGGCGGCAGAGGATCGAGATCGGCTTCAAAAGCGCCGACAAATGGATGGTCTCAGGGGTCGCAAGCCAATGTTGATGCCCAAAAGGAGTGCCAAGCAGGATTTCGTCGGTTCGCCAACGAAATCCTGCTTAGATCCCTTTGTTTTCGCATCATTTTTATCCGAAAACCGGCCTCCACTTTTCGGAAATGATACTTAGCCGGGATGCACCGCCCGTCCATCATTGGTGCCGCGCGTCATTGATGCTATGAAGTTCAGGCTGAACTCTATTTGTTTCATGACCGCGCTCTTTTCGTGACGCTCTATCGCTCACCATTCGACGACTTCATCATAGCGGATTCCGCCGAGCGGCTGCTGCCGCCGGAAGAATCGGGACGATCCGCCGCGAAACTGCGCTTCGCGGCTCTGCTCGGCATATGTTTTCTGGTCCACGCGATGAGCCTGGCCACCCTGCTTTACGAATTTTCGACAAATCCCGACGAGAGCCCGGCCGCACCGGAAATCCCTGTCGAGGTCATTGTCGAGCCACCGCCACAGGAGATGCCTGAAGCACCAAGGGAGATCCCCAAGCCGCCAAAGGACAAGCTCGCGCCGCCCAAGGTCACCCCCTTGAAGCAGATGAAGATCGAGCCTGACAATGCGATCGTTGCCTATGACGCCCCGCGAACGGCCAATGACTCGCCAAGCCACAAGGAAACGCGCGAGACGCAGACGCAAGCCCCTACCAAAGCTGCCCCCGTCAGTGAAGCCGCACCGCAGCCAGCGCAGGACAAAACCGCCAAACTCGCGCCGGAGGCTTCACTCAAAATCGAAGAGCAGGCCCCGCAGAAGGAGCCCGACGACAAGCCGGACGCCGAAGCCCTCGACAAAGCATCTCCAAAGAAAGAGCAGAAACAGCAAGAAAAACGCGACGCGACACGAACCAAGGCGCAATTGCCACAGGACACGCAGGCTGCCGCGGCAAAGCAACTCTCGGCCATGGCCACGGTTCCGAATTTCTCTTTTGCGCCAGCGGCGAAACCTGCGCCCATCGGCGGCGGAACCGAACGGGCAAGTTATTTGGCCGTTCTCTACGGATTGATCGTCAAGCAGCAACATGATCCGCAGAAAGGCGCACGGCACGTCGATGCGTCGGTCATGATCGGGTTTTTTCTCGATGAAACCGGCAATCTGACGCATCAAGCACTCTATCGGACGAGCGGCCAGCCGGATCTTGACGCGGCGGCCCTCGCGGCGGTGCGCCGGGCAGCGCCCTTCCCGCCGCCGCCCCGAGGCGATCCGCGTGGTTTCGTCGTCGTTTTGACCTTCAATGCGAAATGACCGAAGTTCTCGGACGCCAGACTCACGCGGCGCGCAATTGTCGCGTCGCATCGACCCGGTAAGAGAGCGCTTCGGCAAGATGGAGGCTGCCTACCTTCTCGACACCATCAAGATCGGCGATCGTTCGCGCGAGCTTCAAGACACGGTGAAAGCCACGCGCCGAAAGATGCAAACGCTCGGAAGCTTCCCGCACAAGCGCGAGCCCTGCGGCGTCCGGTTGCGCAACTGATTCGATGACATTCGCAGGAGCCGCTGCATTGGAGCCTATTCCGGGTAGTCCGAGCTCGCTATAGCGGCGGTGTTGAATGGCTCTTGCTGCAGCAACGCGTTCGGCGACCTCCTCCGACCCTTCGGAGGGAGGCGGCAGCATTAAATCCGCAGCCGAAACAGCCGCCACTTCCACATGGAGATCGATGCGGTCGAGCAAGGGGCCTGAGAGGCGCGCCTGATATTG
>DASQCU010000344.1:0-2029 GCA_035634575.1 Beijerinckia sp. | reverse complement strand
AATATCTGCAATCGATTCGCCCGACGCTGCATTGATGGCCTGGATCGACCGGGAGGAGCAACTTTTTAGACGTCTTGAACGGCGCATCGTCGCGGACCGGATCAAGGATGGCTTTTTATCGGCTGATGGCGTCAATGTTGACGGCTTTCTTGGCTTTTCGCTCAGCGTTCAAAACCGGCGCAAGGTACGAGCTGGACAGGGGTTGGAAAACCATCTTGAGGCTGTCTTCGTCGCATATAACTTGCATTTCGCGCGTGGTGCTGAGACCGAGAACCGCAACAAGCCGGACTTTCTGTTTCCCGGTCAGGCGGAGTATCAGGACCCTCTATTTCCTCCGGCACAGCTCACTATGTTGGGTTCGAAATCAACTCTGAAGGATCGTTGGCGACAGGTGCTCTCTGAGGCTGTGAGGATCGAGCACAAGCACTTGTTTACACTTGAGCCGAGTATTTCGGAAAATCAGACAGATGAGATGCAGGCGAAATGCTTGCATCTGGTGCTTCCGCAGAGCCTGCATTCGACATATCGCGAGCGCCAACGCGGATGGCTTATGACGCTCGTTGATTTCATTTCATTGGTGAAAGAGCGCCAAGGTATTGAAATATGAATTTATCATTGGTGGTGAACGGACCACCCCTCTCGGCACACCCCCGGCACACCCCTTCGCATCAGGCGCGATCCATATTATAGACAGCGCAATCGCCCCCCCGCCGGGCGGCATGACCTGACACTAGGAGCACTGAATGAGCGAAGAGGACCCCGGCCCCATCCCGATCGATATTGTCGGCGATCTCGTCTGTCCCAGCTGCTTCATCGGCCTGCGGCTCGTCAATGCGGTCGTCTCCTCGGTGCCGGGACTCGCCGTCGATGTGCGCTGGTATCCCTATCAGCTCGACCCGGAGATGGCGGCAGGCGGCATGGACCGGGGCGAATATCTCGCCAAAAAATATGGCGCGGATGCCGATGACGTGCTCGCCAAGGCGCAGGCCCAAGCGCAGGAATTCGGCCTCGAACTCGCCTTCGGCAAGATCAAGCGCCAGCCTAATACTTTCGAGGCGCATAGGCTCATCCGCTATTCCTATGCCTTCGGCGTGCAGCCGCAGATCGTCGAGCGCATTTTTCAGACCTTTTTCCTGCACGGACAGGATATTGGCGACCGCGCCGTGCTGATCGCCATAGCCGCGAAATCGCGCCTGGATCCCGCCGCGGTCGAAGCCTTCTTCGCGCAGAGCGAGGATATCGACCCTCTCGAAAAGGAAATGGCGGATATTCGCGAGGCGGGCGTCCATGCAGTGCCGCGTTTCACCTTCGCGGGCAAGGAAGACATTATCGGCCTGCAATCGGCAGAGGTCTTCGCCGACGCTTTGTTCAATTCAATCGAGGAGGGGTGAGGTCACACCCCGCCCTTGTCGAGCGTATGTTTCACATAGGGCCATTCGAGCGTGAAACGCCCGTCGAAGAGCTTCAGCCGCCGTACCGGCTTGCCTGATGCGTCCTCGACGAGCAGCGGCAGGCCCGCGCGCATCGTCTCGGCGACGCGCGGGGTCAGAGCCGCCTCGACTGTCATGCCGAAATCTGCGGTGACTTTGACGATTGTCTCGAAATGGGCGCCGTTGCGGTGGTCGCTCAAGGCCTCAACCGCGCGGTTCAAATCATAGAGCCGCGCGAAAAGCCGCTCATCCTCAAGAACATAACGCCGTGGCATGTCATGCCGCCTTCTTCATCGCGATCGCGGCCAAGGTGCGCAGAATATTGCGCGTGCCCTCCAACCTTGTGCCAGTATCCTCGAAATCGCGAATGAAGACGATCTTCATGTCGGGGCGCACCTTGGCGCCCGGACCCTGCTCCGCGACATAGCGGACAAGCCCTTGCGGATTGGCGAAGGAATTGTCGCGGAAGGAAATGATGACGCCCTTTGGCCCGGCATCGACCTTTTCGACATGCGCCTTGCGGCAGAAGGCCTTGATCGCAACCAGCTTCATCAATTGCTGGACCTCTTTCGGCATGGGGCCGAAACGGTCGATCATTT
>DASQCU010000343.1:0-3908 GCA_035634575.1 Beijerinckia sp. | reverse complement strand
TTCGTCGTCTACGATCAGAATGTCGCTGGCCATTTAGATCTTCACGCTTCCTTGGAAGGGTTGCGGATAGAAAGAGCCCTGGCTTGTCCTTCGGACCCGCAAGTGACGAATAACAAGCACTCTCTTGAGAATCCATTGAAGAGCCGTAAAGCGCTTTCCGCTTCTGTTGAATTAGAAAGTGCTTGGTCCTTTGTTTGTCGCATTTTCGGCGGAATTTGGAATAATGAACAGGCCATCACTTCCCCTCAAAATGCTTTATACCAAAGATCGCAAAAGGCGATCCTTGGTTCCTTTCTCGAATTTTCGCTTTTTCAAAGGGTTGAGCCGAAAATTCGAGAGTGGCACCACAGGTCATTCTTTATGACCTGTGGTATCAATCCGCCGTCGCAGTCAGCGAACCGGCGGCACGCGACAGACCTCGCGGCCTTTCGCCAATCGAAAAGTAGATACGGACCCAGGCGCCCTGCCCGGCCGGCGCATCGAGCAATTCAAGGCCTCCGCCATGATCCTCGAGGATCTTGGCAACAATCGGCAGGCCGAGGCCCGTGCCCTCGCTGCGCGTTGTCATATAAGGCTCAAACAGGCGATGCCGGTTTTCTTTGGGAAAGCCCTTGCCATTGTCAATGACATCGATTTCCACCATCTCCGGCGTTCCCCGCAGCGTCACGGAAATCACGCCCTTCCCGCCTTGCTCTTGCGCGGCAATGCCTTCCGTCGCGTTCTTGATAATATTCGTCAAGGCCTGAGAGAGCAGCCGCCGATCGAATAGGCCGATCACCGGATGATCCGGCCAATGCTCTTCAAACGAAATATCGGGATGCGCGACGCGCATCAGAAAGAGCACCCGGCGGAGGCATTCGGTGAGATCATCGGCCTCAAGGCGCGCCTTCGGCATGCGCGCAAAGGATGAGAATTCATCCACCATGCGCTTGATGTCATCGACCTGCCGCACGATCGTATCCGTGCACTGGTCGAAAATATCGCGGTCCTGGGTGATCAGGCGCCCATATTTGCGCTTCAGCCTTTCGGCCGAGAGCTGGATCGGCGTCAGGGGATTCTTGATTTCATGGGCGATGCGCCGGGCGACATCGGCCCAGGCAGCCGTCCGCTGCGCCGAGACGAGATCGGTAATGTCATCGAGTGTAATGACATAGCTCTTATCCGTTCGTGCGGTCGACTCGGAGGTGATGCTGACGTTAAAGAGACGCTCGCGGCCACCGCGATGAAGCTCGATCTGCCCTTGAACCAGGCGCGAATGAGCCGATCGCGCTTCACGCAAGGTATCCTTGACTTCCGGCAGGACGATCTCGACGTCCTGGCCGATCATGGAGGCTGCCTCCTCCCCGCCATGCGGAACGAGTTTCTCCGCCGAGGCATTGAGGACGGTAATCGCGCCTTGCGGTCCGACGCCGACGACCGCGACGGGAACGCCGGACAGAACCGCCTCGGTGAAGAGGCGGCGTTCATCGATGAGATTGCTTGCCGCGATCAGGCGGTTTTGCTGCAAGCGCAATTCCGAGGTCATCTTGTTGAAGGTTTCGCCAAGATGGGCAAGATCGCCTTCATCCTTGTGGACTGGGACCTGCACATAGAGATTGCCCGATGAGACCTGATCGGTCGCGGCGATGAGACGCCGGATCGGCGCTACGAGGCGGTTTGCGAATGAGAGCCCGAGCCAGGTTGCGGACAAAAGCATGATCAACGCGATCGAGACGAACATGGTCGCGAAGGCAATCAATATGCTTCGCCTATGACTATCGAAAGCATCGTAAAGAGAGACCAGTTTCGCGGCCTCGCGCGGAAACGCCACCGTGAACGGATCGACCGGGCGAGCGACATAAAGGAAAGTATCGGGGAAAGCGTTCAGCGTGCGCAAGGCGACGAAGGTCGCGCCTTCGTCCAGGATGAGGCAGAGCGGCTCGTCCTTCCTGGCATCCTCGAAATCGCTTGGTTCCGGTTGCACCACGGCGCTGCCCACTGGCGCGCCGGTGTCGATCCTCTCCAGCACCGTCCCGTCCGATTTCAGCAAAGCAGCGGCGGTGAAACCCAGAAATCGCGCGCGCGAAGCAAAGAATTCACGGAACAAGGGCCGGTGCTCATCGAACATGATGGCCTTGGCGCGATCGAGGTCGGCAGCGGTCAATCTTGCTTCCTGCAGAAGCGCTCTGCATTGCCCCTCACGAAACAGACGCGCCGCGTCGATCGTATTCAAAACGAAGCCGCGTACATCCTGCATGAAGGATGGATTGAGACTGCGCTCGAGCGTTACCGAGCCGACCCAGGCCATCAAAAGGGCTGGCGCCGCGGCAATAATCGAAAAGAGACCGACGATCCTGAGATGGAGCCGCGCCCCTGCGACCCTCGCCCGCCAGGCCGCATAGAGCGCATAGGCCTCGACGACGACAAGCCCGAAAAGCAAAAGAATGCTGAGGACATTGGCGATGAACAGGCCAAGGATGACCGCATCGGTCGGCGGAATCGGCGTATAGCCTGCGAAAATCAAAAAACTGACGAGAGCGACGGCGAGCGCGAGGAACACGACGACCGGCCCCAGGCGGCTCATGAAATGCCGTTCGCGTCTGCGGGCGCCCGGCGCTATCGATCCTTCGCTCATCAGCCGCCATCTAGGGGGAGTAATTGGAACAAGGTGCTTATAGGCCGAATCGGGGCGTAATTATAAGCCCTGTCGCCGAGGGCCTATTTCATAAGCCTCGCCCTTATTCGCAGAAGCTACTTATACCATGGATCGCAAAAAGCGATCCATGGTCCTCCCCGACCGATGCGAGTGGCCACCGAAAGGCGCCCTATGCGACCTTTGGTATCACCTTGGCGAACGCATCAGTCTGATGTCGAGATCGCGGACCTTCTTGCGCAACGTGTTGCGGTTCAGACCCAAGAGCTCGGCCGCCTTGATCTGATTGCCGCGCGTTGCGCCGAGCGCCGCCGAGATCAAGGGATATTCAAGCTCCCGCAAGATCCGGTGATAGAGGCCAGGCGGCGGCAGATTATCGCCATGCGCCTTGAAGAGTTCGGACAGATGGCGCTCCATTGCGCCGGCAAGCGTCGTCGCGCGTTCAAGGTCCTTGGTCTTGCCGCTGGACGGCAAAAGCGTGCTGGTGACGAAGGCCGACGAATCGGCGAGTTCCGCATCCACCAATTGCACTGTTATGGATTCTTGCGGATAGAGGGCAGCAAGCCTTCGCGTCAGGTTTTCGAGCTCGCGTATATTGCCCGGCCAGTGATAACGCTTCATGCGTTCAAGCGCGTCGGGTTCGATATGTTTCAGAGGCAGGCCTTCGGCAGCGGCCAGCGCGAAGAAATGCTGTGCGAGGTCGCCAATATCCTCGGTCCGTTCGCGCAAGGGCGGCAGACGCAAGGGCACAACATTCAACCGGAAAAAAAGATCCTCGCGGAACAGACCCTGCTGGATCGAATTGCGCAAGTCCTTGTTGGTGGCGGCGATGATCCGGACGTTCGTCTTGATAGGTGTGCGGCCACCGACAGTTGTATATTCGCTTTGCTGAAGAACCCGCAAAAGCCGGGTTTGCGCCTCCATCGGCATGTCGCCGATCTCGTCGAGGAAAAGCGTTCCTCCTTCGGCCTGTTCGAAACGTCCGGCCGAGCGCTGATTGGCGCCGGTGAAAGCCCCTTTTTCGTGGCCGAATAATTCGCTCTCGATCAGATCGCGCGGAATGGCGGCCATGTTGATGGCGACAAAAGGACCTTTTTTGCGCTTCCCGTAATCATGCAACGCCCGCGCGACGAGTTCCTTGCCTGTCCCCGACTCGCCGGTGATCATCACCGTGAGATCGGTCGACATCAGACGGGCCAGCGTGCGGTAGATCTCCTGCATGGCCGGCGAACGGCCGATCAGAGGCAGCTTTTCCTCGCCATCCTCGGCGGAAGCC
>DASQCU010000342.1:0-1720 GCA_035634575.1 Beijerinckia sp. | reverse complement strand
CGGCGCCGAACCGGCTTCGACACCTGAAATGGTGCTGGTGGACAAGGCGGAATATGAGCGGCTTTTGCGGTGCAAGGAACTGGTCGAGGCCGCAATCGCCAAATTATAGGCACCCTGCCCCGTCTGCGGTCAGACCTGCTCCAGCTCGATAAGGGTTCCAACAAAATCCTTTGGGTTCAGGAAGAGAACCGGCTTTCCATGCGCCCCGATCTTGGGATTGCCGTCGCCCAGCACACGCGCGCCGGATGCTTTCAGGCGATCGCGCGCGGCAATAATATCCTCCACTTCATAGCAGATATGGTGCATCCCCCCGCCGGGATTTTTTTCGACGAATTTTGCGATCGGCGAGGCTTCGCCGAGCGGCTGAAGAAGTTCGATTTTCGTATTTGGAAGTTCGACGAAAACCACCGTCACGCCGTGTTCGGGCAGATCCACGGGGGCACTCACTTTGGCGCCCAGCGTGTCACGATAAATTGCGCTCGACGCGGCAAGGTCACTGACCGCAACCGCAATATGATTCAACCGGCCGATCATTAATGGTCTCCCGAAGTCCGCGGTCGCCGTTTCCGACCTTCTATTCGAGCGCCATCAAACCTCGACCACGAGAACATGTACAGCTGGTCTTTTGCCCCATGCCGCAGCGACCGCGCTGCGCACGGCCTTTTCGACCGCGTTCGAGACAAGATCCGCGTCGCGCCGCTTCTGGCGTGGCAAATGATCGAAGGTCTGGAACAGGGCATCATCGACGATTCGATCAATCGCCTCACCCTCCCGGGTGCGGGCTGGCATTCCCGCCGTCATCACATCGGGGACGCCTGCGAGATCGCCCTTCGCGGTGACCGCCAAGGCTATGGTGACAATCCCTGAGAAAGCAAGTTTCTGGCGCGTCCGCAAAGCCTCGTCATTGATGGGAAGGAAGGCAGTGCCATCCTTGCAGAGACGCCCGGTTTGAGCCTCGCCGATGATCGAAGGCGTGCCCGGCGCAAGCAGAACCACATCGCCATTGCGCGCCCGGATGACATGTTCCACATCGTGCAACTTGGCGAAAGCGGCATGTTCGGCAAGATGGATCTCCTCGCCATGCGCGGGGATCGCGATTTTCGGCCGCAGCCAGCCATAGAGCTGCGTGACCTCGCCCCGGCGCGGATGGCCGGAGGCATGGACAAGGGCCGTGCGATCGGTGATGACTTCGACGCCCGCCTTGATGAGATGATTGATGATGCGCCCGACATCTCTTTCATTGCCGGGGATCGTGCGCGAAGAAAAGATGACCTTGTCGCCCGGATGCAAAGTCACGGCGGGATGCTCGCCCTCCGAAATCCGGGCGATCGCCGCGCGCCGCTCTCCCTGGCTGCCAGTGGCCAGCACAACCACCTTGTCACGCGGCATATGCGGATAGGCTTCCACGGAATGAAAGGGAGGGATGCCATCGAGATAGCCGCAGTCACGTGCGACGCCAATGACGCGATCCATGGCGCGGCCGACCACCACGACATCGCGTTGCGCCGCCATCGCGGCCTCCGCCACGGCCCGGATGCGCGCCACATTCGAGGCAAAGGTGGTGACGATAACCCGGCCAGAGGCCGCAAGGACAATTTCGCGCAAGGTTCTCGCGACATCGCCTTCCGAAGGGCTGATGCCTTCACGCAGGATATTGGTCGAATCGGAAATGAGCGCCAGAACACCTTCGTCGCCGATCGCGGCCAAACGTTTCGCATCG
>DASQCU010000341.1:0-4849 GCA_035634575.1 Beijerinckia sp. | reverse complement strand
ACTTATCGCTGAATCATCATCTTGCTCCGTTTTGTTTTGTCGCGTGTCCGGACGCAAAACCGGTTTCCACTTTTGCTGGACACGCTCTAAAGAACACTATCGTCAAAAAAGCTGGCGATTTTGTGCGTCAGGTGCCGAATCCCGAAGATCATCGATCGCGGCACGCCTTTCTTGCGCGCTCGCGGCGAGAAGGTGAACATGCCACTCCAAGGCCCCTGCGCTCAAAGCTTCGTGGACTTGCCGCGCATCGCCATTGAAAACATCGTCCTGCCAACCGAACTCGAAGACATTGATGCGTGAACGTTTGCCGCTGGCGTCGATCTGCACAGACAATCCGATTGCATCGGGAAAATCCGGGAGGCCGCCGAAAGCTTCGCTCACAATCACAGGATAAACGGAAAAAACATAGCGTTGCCCGGAAGCACCCGGCCAGGCGTGAAAGCGGGAAGCGAGCGCTCTCCCCGCAAGGGAACCGAGAGGGGCATTGGCCCGCGAAACAGCCGGGCTCGGCGGCCCCGTCAAACGGGCGCTCGTCGCGACTGGCCGCCGCGCGGAGGCCATGGCGGCTGATCCAGGTACGAAGAAAGGATGGACCACGCGCATCGCGCCCTGCCCTCAAATCGATCACTGAGAACAGAGCTAGAACAGACGAATCCCTCTGTCAAGCATGTGTTTGAAACTATTACTTATCGCAAAGCGATGAAGTTTCGGCCTTGATCGAAGGATTAGACAACAGCGGCGCCACTTCGCTGCGGCAGGATATTTTGCAACGAAGGATCGGATTCCAGCGCTTCATCAATAAGCCTCACCGTGGCGGTCTCGATGCGATTTTCGAGAATGTACATGAAGCTTTGCTTGTCGAGCCCCGGCTCGATCGGCTCCAGAAATTCGATGACGACCGTTCCTGGCCGGCGCGTAAAGCTGCGGCGCGGCCAGAAAAGGCCCGTATTCAGGGCGACCGGCACGCAAACCACAGACATCTCGGCATAAAGATGCGCAACCCCTGATTTGAAACGGGGCGGCGCGCCGGCTGGCCGTCTCGTGCCTTCCGGAAAAATGAAGATTTGCCGCCCTTCTGCCAGAACCGGACGCGCCTTACGGATCGCATCCGCCAAGGCCTGGCTACGTTTCGACCGATCAATGCCAATTTGTTCGGCGCGCTTGAGATACCACCCGAAAAAGGGGATCAGGACCAGTTCGCGCTTGAGGATATAGGAAAAATCCGACAGCTTGATCGTGAGAGCGAAAGTTTCGAGCGTGGATTGGTGTTTGGCCGCGATAATACAGGCGCCCGGCGGAATATGTTCGAGACCGCGAAACTCGACCTTGGTTCCGCAGATCTTGTCCAGAAGCCAAAGGGAACTCCTCGCCCAGACCCTGGCCAGATTGTGAACCGAATGCCGATCCTTGAAAAGACATGGCAGGCCCAGGATCATGAGGCCCGCGACATTGAGATAGAACAAGACGTTAAAGACCAACGACCTTAGCAAAATCATAGACGATCGCTGCTCCCTTGCTGCCTGCGCATTATCTCACCTGTGTTAAAATAGGGCCAGAAATACGGCCAAGCAAAAGCTGGCGATCAAATGACGCGCCAAACAAATTTGCGCCCGGTGGAAATTTGCGCTTTCGCGATGAGCCGCTCTTTCAGCCCCATATCAAAGCGAAGCCGGATTGGCATCCCGCAAGGAATAACCGGAACTTTCAATATCGAAGAGGCTCACGCGCACAAGAGCGATAACTGCGCCCGGAACATCGCGAAAATGGAGCTCACCGCGGCTATATTTCCCAGCGGCGATTCGGCCAAAAGCCTCCAGCTTCGAAAGAATCAAGGCCTGACGCTCGCGCTGCGAAGCGTCCTTCAGCTTGAAATAATCATCGATCGCCTCGGCCGGGATAAAGGCTTGGACGAACATAGGTTCGTCGCGCGCAAGCAGGGTTACCCCCTCCTTTGTCGAGGTCACGAATTCGAAGGGTGTCAATTCCATAGCCCAACCTTCAAGCCAATGTCATTTGCGCTGACTTTTCTACGATGCACTCTCTAATGCAACCTGGCGAGCTGAAAGGTCAAGCCGGTCGAGCCAAAGCTTTAAGTTTTATGCCCCGCGTTGGCGGCGCAACCCGAACAAGGTCACTTGCCCAAAAGAAACTCGAAGGCGTGGGTGCTCAGGGTATTCTGCGGCTCGCCGGCTCGTAATCCTCAAACAGGAGCCGCATGGGAATACGCAAGTAGAGCGTTGCCGCATAAAGCTGGGTCGAGCTCAAATGCGCGCGGCCATGTTCCGCCCGCGTCATTTCTTCCCGCGAGAGGTCGAGGGCCGCGGCCAGTTCCTGCGTGCCGATGCCCCGGTTTTCACGCCATTTTCTGATCCGTTCACCAATTGCCAGATCATCCTGGTCGACGCTTGGAAGCACGATGATCATATCACCAACTCCCATCTTTCAGTCTGAAACCGCGAGGATTTCAGGAGTTCCCGGTGAACGCACCAACGCGCGAAACCGTTCTTCCGCAAGACGTCGCAAGCCAGGAATTATTTTGCCGCGGGTTAAAATTCTTGCTTCAAGCCCATCGCCCCCAAGCTTAAGCCAACAACCCCTCACCCTCGCTTCAGGGGATGTAAAAGGCATCGATGACCTTCAGGCGTTCGCCGAGGGGATCGAGTTCGAGGCGCACGACCTCAGCCTGGAGCCGGTCGCGGAATTTATAGGCCCGCCGCCATCCGTCCTCTGCCTTGGGCGGCCAGGGCGTATAGCTTTTCTTGTCGACCATGAGGGCTTCGCAGTGCAAGCGCGGGCCGGTGATATTTCGCGCGATGATATACATGGTCGTCGTCCAAATTGCCAAGACACCACCAAGACGCCGAGACGCCCTCCATGGGCAATATATAAGATCAGCGCGGCCTGCCGTTCAATCGGTTCCTCCCTATGCGCACGGAGGATTTGAGTTTTTGATTGCATCCGGACAAGCTGGCAGCTTGACTGTTTGACGGAACCCTGAATCTTCAACGATTCACAATATTACCAAGTGAGAAACATGCCCACCGTCAAAGTTACCGACGCCACCTTCACGAATGACGTCATCAATGCCCAACGGCCGGTCATGGTGGATTTCTGGGCTGAGTGGTGCGGCCCTTGTCATGCTGTCGCGCCCCTGCTCGAGGAGATCGCCGATGAACTTGCTGGCAAGCTGACGATCGCCAAGCTCAACGTCGATGAAAATCCCGGCATCACCAAAGCCTATGATATTGTCTCGGTCCCGGCCTTCAAGATCTTCAAGAATGGCGTGGTCGTGGCCGAGGATATTGGGGCGATCCCCAAGGACGCGCTCAAGGCATGGATTCTCGACGTGATTTGAGGACACAAAAAGCGAAATTACTGTCGCGGCCCCGTTTGAATTTTTTTCCTTTTTCGAACGGTAGGCGAAGGCGCAGATCCTTATTCCCCCTTACGCTCACGCTCCGCCCGCTCACGCAGATAATCCTCCGTTGTCCGCACCGGAGGATGTTGCGGCAGATGCGGATCGAAGCTCTCATTGACCACGGATTCGACCCGGCAATCCTCGCACATCATCAACACGCGCAGGCGCTGCTCCCCTTCCTCTCCAGAAAACATCCAGTGCTTGCCGGAGAGCTTTGCCATCACTTTGTCTATGGCGCTTTTGGTGCCAAAAGGCTTGCCGCAGGAGATGCAGCAGAAGGGCTCTTCCTCCTTGATGAGTCGGCGGTCGTTGTCCCAGGCGACGAAATCGAGCTGGGGCCGCAAGGTGATGACTTTCTCCGGGCATGTCGCGGCGCAAAGGCCGCATTGCACACAAAGGCTCTCGGTAAAGCGCAGCATTGGCCGATCGGGATGATCGGTCAAGGCGCTGGTTGGACAGGCGCTCACACAGGACAGGCAGAGCGTGCATCCTTGCGTATCGACATCGAGCCCGCCGAACGGCGCACCCGCCGGCAGCGGCACAACATCGGCCGGACGCGGCGCGACGCGATGCAGTTCACGCGTCGCAAATTCAAGAACGCTTCGCTTGTTTCCTGACGGCATGAAGGTTGCGGGGCACAGTGATATTGTTCCCAGCGGCAAATGATCGAGCCTCTCGCGTAGAATGTCGGGGTCATCCGTCTCGATGACGGTGACGATGCCTGTGCCATAACCCAAGCCTTCGAGAATAACATTCGACAAGGTGACGGTTCGATAAAGACCGCTCATGTCATGCCTCGGCTTGGCCCGTGCCAGCAAGTGAGCGCCAGCGGCGCCATAGGCAAAAAGGGCGGCAATCGCTTCAAAGCCGATCTGCGTCACTTCATTGATGGCGACCGGCAAGACATGCGCGGGCAGCCCCTTGCCAAAACGGGCAAGCGCATCGATCAAAGCTTCACCATGATCGCGATCATGAAAAAGAATGATGCCATTTGTTCCGCCCGCTTTCGAATAGGCCAGTATGAGCTTGCGAAGTTTCCGCATCAGCGCATCTTCCGGCGGCAGCGCATATGAGGCCGCGCCCGTGGGACAAACAGCAGCGCAATTTCCACAGCCAGCACAAATTTGCGGATCGATCGCGACATGATCGCCAGCTGGTACGATCGCGCCCACCGGACAAAGATCGAGGCAACGCGTGCAGCCTGTAATGCGTGACCTCGAATGGGCACAAAGGTGCTCGGAAAAATTGATGAAGCGCGGCTTGTCGAAATCGCCGACCATATGCGAGGCTTCGAACAAAATCCGTTCGACGGATGCGGGATCGCGTGGATCGGCACGCAAATAGCCATCGCGCAACTTATCGGCGGAAAAGAGCGGTGGCCCGCCGGAAAGATCGATCACAAGATCGCAGATTGATGCCGCGCCATCCCGG
>DASQCU010000340.1:0-2549 GCA_035634575.1 Beijerinckia sp. | reverse complement strand
CGCCTCAAATATCTTGACATTGCGTTGCAAAATCGTGACCGAAAACCTGTGAGTTCCACGCGGCCCGAAAAAAAGCGTGGTCCGAAACGCGTTTGACTCGACATTTGTCACTTCCCCTTCGACAATGGCGAAGGTTGCGGTCCTTTCGGCAAAATCCACAGGATCTTGCGCATTGATCACCGCATAATATGGATCGCTCCAAAGGCCAAGCGCCGCCGCGCGTCCGGCCGCTTCCGCCGCAAGGAAGCGAAGGCGGCAGGGTTTTGCCTCGGGCGCGGGCTCGAAACGGGCAAGACCCGCATCGAGCACGGATTCATTGACCGAAAGTGGCGCCGGTTCGGTGCCCGCGAAGACGAAAGCGGGGGTGCGCCCCCAGCGGTCGCGCTCCGGCCCAACCGCGCGAAAGGAAATGTTGCGGCTGACGAGCCAATTGGCGAGCTTTTGCTGCGCTTTTATGTCGAGTTCAGGATCATCGGGGGTCGGGTGCGGCGGATCGAGGCCCGCAAGCTTGAGAACCCGGCCGTCTTCGAGGGTGAGTTCCAGCCTCTCATTGATGGCGGTCACGCGCCCGGATACGGTGCCCTGCGCCGGACATGCGCCCGTCGCCGGAGGGTTGGACGCCGCCGCGCGGCCCGTCACCGGCGCAAAGGCAGCGACTGCGAACCTCAAAGAAAAGGCGAGGCGGCGGGGCAGTTTGCGTCCCCCAAAGGCAAATTGCATAAGCATGGGAGAGAGATAAGCGATTTTCATTACGCCGCGAAGCGGGTGCAGCGTGGCATTGGCGCTTCGCGCCGAACATGCTAAATCTCGATTTGGAGAGCGGCGGCCTGGAAAAGGTCTGGCGCTCGCGCAAGGCAAGTCCCGGTAGCTCAGCAGGATAGAGCAACGGTTTCCTAAACCGTAGGTCAGGGGTTCGAATCCCTTCCGGGACGCCATTGCTCAGATTTTTTCGCTACAGGCGACCCCAGGGAGGTTGTCGCGCTCTCGGCAATTACTCCCTAACCAGCCATGACGGATCGACATCCAACGCTTTTGCAATCGCGTTAAGGGTCTCCGTGGTTCCACCGCGCCGCTGGCTTTCGAGATCGCTGATATAGCCTTGGCCCAAGCCGGTCGCTTGCGCGAGCTCTATTTGCGTCAGATTGCGCCATTTGCGTAGAGCCTTGAGCAAGCTGTCGCCGCGCAGAATCGATTGACTGACTTCTACTGGCAGAGCGATGTCGCGTCCTTGCGCGAGATCCTTCTTGCGGGCGTCATAGATTGCCGCGTCGGCAACGTCTTCTTCGGCATCAGCAACGGCTGCGACAAGGGCTTCATATTCGGCGCGGGGTATCACGACCAGCTCTTCCCCGCTTGGGGTTCGGATGATTTGAGGGGCGGTCATCATATCCTCCGATAAGTCGTAGTTTCTCGCTTGCCAATATAAATCGCCAGGATCGTCGTTTGGTCCTCGTCGAAAATTACACGGTAGCGGCCAATCCGGAGCCGAAAACCGTCTCTTCCTGCAAGGCGCTTCACGTCACCTCGGCCGTCAATGGCATATTGGCTCAAGCCCGAGAGGATCGCTTCCCGGCCAGCTGCCTCGATCGCATCGAGGTCCTTGGCGGCCTGGTGTGTGAAAACGATCGTCTTCATAGCGATAATATCGCGCAATATAAGCGATATTACAAGCGTTGGACAAACCTTGCGCCAGCCCTCCCTAAATCGCAAAATCCGAGCCCGGCAGGGGTTCGTCGCAGACTCTCTTGGATTCGGCGCTGTGGCAAATGTCGTCGATGGTCATGGCTTCGAGTTCGTTCAGGAAGGCCTTGCCCGCCTCTTCGACCATAGGTGCGACGACCGCCTCGATCATTGGGCATAAAGGCCCTTCACCGGGCTCCAGACTGCTCTCGCTTGAGACGGCGCGCAGGATCTCGGCGGCGGTAATCCGGCGGCGTTCGCGGGCGAGTTCATAGCCGCCGCGCGGCCCGCGCACGCCTTTCAAAATATTGGCCCGAACCAGAGTCTGCAGCAAGGTTTCGAGATGGCGCGGCGGCAGTTCGAGCCGCGCCGCGAGCGCTTTGGCCGCGACCGGCAGAGGGCGGGCGTGCATCGCTATATCGGTCACCGCAGCAAGCGCAAGAAGGCTGCGGCGGGAGAGGAGAATCATCGCTCGTCCTCCTCGAAGGGGCGATGGCCGGTCGATCCGAATCCATTCGCGCCGCGCGGGCTCAATGTCAGTTCCCGCGCCTCGATGAGCTCGACGCGCGCGACCTTGGCAATGACAAGCTGCGCGACCCGCGTGCCCCTGACGATCTCGAAGGGCTCGTCGCCCATATTGATCAGGATCACGCCGATTTCGCCGCGATAATCGGAATCGACCGTGCCCGGCGCGTTCAGCACGGTCACGCCATGCTTGAGCGCGAGGCCCGACCTCGGCCGCACCTGGGCTTCGTATCCTTCGGGCAATTGAAGGGCCACCCCCGTCGGGACGAGATGGCGCCCACCCGGCTCCAGCACAACCTTGGTTTCGGGTGCAAGCGCGGCGAGAAGATCGAGGCCCGCCGCGC
>DASQCU010000339.1:0-2285 GCA_035634575.1 Beijerinckia sp. | reverse complement strand
GGTCCTGCCCCGGCTCAAGTCCATCGCTCCGGATCGCGAGGCGACGTAGCGGGCTCGGCCAGCCATTATGGCCGCGGGCCGAAAAACTACCGGCGTTCAGACGAGCGCATTCGCGAAGATATTGGCGATCGCCTGACGGACGATCATTATGTCGATGCTTCCAACCTCGAAGTGCATGTCCTGAACGGGGAGGTCACGCTTGATGGCACGGTTGAAAACCGGCTCCAACGCCACCGCTCGGAACTCATCGCTGAACTTGTTTCGGGCGTGAACCATGTGCAGAACAATCTGCGCGTCAGGGAAACGACACCAAACGCGCAACCTTCCGAGGCGAGCGCGCAATCGAGCCACGCGCTGAATAAATAATTCTCGATTTCTCTTCACTCTTCATGGGCTGGGGAGAACGTCCCCGGCCTTTTTCGCGCGTCCGGTTTTGGCATAGAGCTTGCTTCGTGTCATATGCCTTACACATGGTAAGGCGGCGAACACTCTTTGGCGCACGGATCATGTCTGAAAAAATCGTCAGCCTGCGGGGCAATGTTCCCGTTCAACCTGCCCAACCCAATACCACCGTCATCCAGGAACTCGAGCGCCTGCTCGAAGCGGCGCGGGCGGGAGAGATCGTCGGCCTCGCTGGCAGCTACGTCCACAAGGATAAAATGGTCACCTATTCCTATGCTGGCGCAGTGGCGAGCTACGGAATGCTCGGCGGCCTTGACTGCGTGAAGGAGAGGCTCCTACGTATCGCCTTGGCACAGCAGGATTAAGAGCGGATTTGCTACAGACCCGCTCGCGCAATCCACAACGCGAGCATTTTGCGCCGAAACCGAGACTGGCTCAGCGCCAAAAAATGCGCTAATTGGAATTTGTGATCCGGACGCTGTGATGGATTTCGACCCTTGCCGAAAGGGTTGTCATTGGAATGCAAGATAAGCGAGGCTGCCATAGCCGAGACCGCAGCCAATCCCCGCACCGAGCCACGCCCGGTTTTGCGCCCCGAGGCCTTGGCCGCGCCTGATAGCGGCATCGTCGAAGTTTTCAACTATGGCCGCGGCCGCGAGGGCTTGATTCCGCTCTTCGTTGGCGAAGGCGATCTGCCCGCCCCTGCCTTTATCACAGATGCAGCAATCCAATCGATTGCGAATGGCGAGACCTTCTACACCTATCAGCGCGGTATCCCTGACTTGCGCGAGGCGATCGCCCATTACATGGCGCGCCATTATGGACAGCCGTTCGAGAAGAGGGTCACACCTTTCGCACCCGACCGCTTCTTCGTGACGATTGGCGGGATGCACGCCTTGCAGATCGCGATCCGCCTCATCGCCGGGCTGGGCGATGAAGTGATCGTCCCGACGCCAGCCTGGCCGAATTTTTATGGCGCGCTGACCGTTTCCGGCGCGCGGCCCATCGAAGTGCCCCTGCGCTTCACGGAGAAGGCAGACTGGTCGCTCGACCTCGACCGGATGGCGGCGGCGATCACGCCGAAAACCCGCGCGCTGATCGTTAATTCTCCCGCCAATCCGACTGGCTGGATCGCGACCCATGAGGATTTGAAGAACCTGCTTGGCCTCGCGCGTCAGCATGGCCTCTGGATCATTGCCGATGAAATCTATGGCCGTATCGTCTTTGATGAGGCGCGCGCACCCTCATTCCATGATGTTATGGAAAAGGATGATTCTATTCTCTTCATTCAGACATTCTCGAAAAATTGGGCCATGACCGGCTTGCGGCTGGGTTGGCTCGAGGCGCCACCCCGCCTCGCCTCCGTGATCGAAAATCTCGTTCAATATTCGACCTCGGGTGTCGCCGCACCTTGGCAGCGCGCGGGCGTTGCCGCGCTCAACCAGGGCGAGGCGTTTTTCGCAAATGCCTTGCAGCGCGTGAAGACGAGCCGCGATATTCTTTATGACGGCCTGATCGAAACCGGCCGCGTGGTTGCAGCCAGGCCGCGCGGCGCGTTTTATCTCTTCTGCAGAATCGAGGGAGAGAGCGACACACGCGCCCTCGCCTTGCGTCTTGTCGATGAGGCCAATGTCGGTGTGGCGCCGGGAACCGCCTTTGGTGCGGGCGGCGCGGATTTCCTGCGCCTGTGCTTCGCCCGCGACCCTTCCCTGATCGCGGAGGCAACCCGGCGGCTCAGCTCATGGCTTGGGCGCCGAGCAAGGTGACCACGCCCTCTTCCTGAGGAGCCACGAAGTGGCGTCTCGAAGGGCGAGGGCGTCTCCAGCGCGCACCGGACATCATCCTTCGAGACGCAGGCTTCGCCTGCTCCTCAGGATGAGGCG
>DASQCU010000338.1:0-3919 GCA_035634575.1 Beijerinckia sp. | reverse complement strand
GACCGCGCCGCGATGGTCGAGATTGAGCAAAATCTTGAGACCCATCGCGATGATCTCATGCGACTTGCGATTATGCATGTCGGCAACGAAACCGACGCCGCAGGCGTCATGTTCGCGGGCAGGCGAATAAAGGCCTTGTTCTTGCGGCAGGTTCGGATCGAGAAAGAGCGGATTGGTCATCGCGAGCATCGGTTCGGGAAAAAGGAGAGGGGAGGCCGGATCTGCAAGGGATTTCGGGGCCATGGTTTTGGGCATGGCGTGGCGAAACCTTGCCTGTGCTGACCTTCGTTTTCGTTTTTTTTCAGCGCTCATCGCCCCTGCTCCAGCACTGCCACGCGAACCGGTTCGTGCTTTCCGTCTCGGCGACCGGCCTTGCCCGATTTCGTGGGGCTTCAGGAGCCGACGCGGCCTTCCGGGTGCCGACGCAGTCTATCGTGAAAAAAGCGCGTTCCCCATTTCAGAAATGGTCAGTAAAGCTGTCCTATCTCCAGCACGGATACATCGCAGATTTCAATGGTAGAAACAAGCGGAGATTGTGCCATTGTGAACAAGTTATAACTTCGTTCATCCTTTATTAATACAAAGTTTGCCCCACGGCGAGATGTCGGCGCGCCTTTCAGCACCGCGGCGTGATCTTTTGAGACAGTTTCGGTCGCAAACCGGCTCCGTAGATCGCATGGTTGCGAAAGCCGCCGAAAAGGGTAACAAGGAGGTCAGCTTTCCTTCCGCTTGGTTCGAGGTTCGATGGATTTCGCGAGCGACAATACAGCCGGCGCGAGCCAAACGATTCTCGAAGCCATCCTTGCAGCCAACAAGGGCTCGGTTCCGGCCTATGGCGCCGATCCCTATAGCGCGAAGGCCTCTGAGCTTCTGGCACAGGTTTTCGAGCGCGAGATCGCCTGTTTTTTGGTTGCCACCGGAACCGCGTCGAATGCGCTGGCGCTCGCCAGCCTTTGCCCGCCCTGGGGCGGCGTCTTCTGTCATCAGGAGGCGCATGTCATGGAAGATGAATGCGGCGCGCCGGAAATGTTCACTGCAGGCGCCAAGCTCATCGGGATTCCGGGGCCCGCCGGCAAAATCGCGCCACAGGATTTGCGTGCGGCACTGGCAGCTTTCCCGGCGGGGGTGGTGAAACAGGTTCAGCCCGCCGCTCTCTCATTGTCGCAGACGACCGAGGCCGGGACACTTTATACTTATGCGGAGATCGAAGCTTTGACCTCGATCGCGCATGAGGCGGGGCTTTCCGTTCATATGGATGGCGCGCGCTTTGCCAATGCGCTCGTCGCGCTGCAATGCACGCCGGCTGAAATGAGCTGGAAGGCGGGTGTCGATGTTCTTTCCTTCGGCGCGACCAAAAATGGCACGCTCGCCTGCGAAGCGGTGATTTTCTTCGATAAAGCCAAGGCAGCGAATTTCCCGTTTCAACGCAAGCGCAGCGGCCATACTTTCTCCAAGGGCCGCTTTCTTGGCGCGCAAATGGTCGCCTATCTCGAGCATGGCCATTGGCTCAGCCTCGCCAAAACCGCGAATGCACATGCGCTTCGTCTCGCGGAAGGACTGGCCAAGGTTGACGGCGTGCGATTTGCCTGGCCGCGTCAGGCCAATGAGATTTTCGTCATTTTGCCGGGCAGGATTGATGCGCGCCTACGTGAAGCAGGCGCTCTTTATTACGATTGGAGCTCGAAGAGTTTCGCTCCTGGGGTTAGCCCGCCTGGCCCCGATGAAGTTTTCGTGCGGCTCGTCACGTCCTTCGCGACCGAAAGCGCGGATGTTGAGAGATTCATCACGGTGGCGCAGGCGGCAAGCGGCTGAATGAAATTGGCCCGCCGTTTCCAGGCGCAACAATCCAGTACGTAAATCCGATTGAATTAATTTATCGCGCAAGCGCTTCGCTGGCTTGACAATGAGGGCGATGAAAGCAGAATAGCGCCGCTTAACAACAATAATATTTTAAGCAAATCTACTAGGGAGGAGAGTCGGATATGTTCAATCCGCCGGCACCGTCGTGTTCCACCCATAAAATCGCGACGGACAGGGAAACGCCTTTTTTGATCCGCTCCGTTGGAGCCAATGACGAGCTTGCACTTCGCAGCATGCTCCGCCACACATCCGAGGAAGATATTCGCCTGCGCTGCTTTGGAATCGTGCAGGATTTTTCGGAGGTTATGGCGAAGAGGTTCGTTTCTTTTGATACAGGCAGGGAAGTCGCGCTTGCCGCTCTCTCGAAGACGAATCCGAATGAGATCTTCGGCGTTGCACATATCATACGGTCGCCTAAAAATCGAAACACAGCTGATTTCGATATCCTGGTCCGGCCTGATGTCCAGGGCCACAGTCTCGCTTATGAGCTGATGAGGGAGATGCTGCAACTCGCCCGCCGGTCCGGCGTGAGATATCTCGAAGGCTATGTCCTTTACGAAAACGTCACGATGCTGCAAATCGCGAGCGAGCTTGGCTTTGAGACACGCGATGCAGCTTATGGGGTTGTGCACGTGAGGATGGCGCTCGACCAAGTCTGAATGCTAACCGTCTCAAGACTTTGGTCCGCAGTTCTGGATTCTGGTTGCAACCTATTTCAAAAGCCACCGCCTCATCCTGAGGAGCCACGAAGTGGCGTCTCGAAGGATACTCCAGTGCTCAGTGAAGCCGCCCTCGTCCTTCGAGACGGCCTTGCAGGCCTCCTTAGGATGAGGGCTTTGGATGGCCCAGCCTATCGAAACAGGTTCTTAAGCGAGAAGAAAACCTGATAGAACAAACAGAATAATAAGTAGAGCGCCTTTCCAGTTAACACAAACGGGAAGGCGCTCTATCTGTTTGTTTTATCACATATTCGGACGGCGAACCGGCATCCACTTCGCCCGAAAATGCACCAGAGCAAGATGACTCATCTTTGAATCGTCATCTTGCTCTTAAGTATTTGTTTTGTCGCGTATCCGGACGCAAAACCGGTTCCCACTTTTGCTGGACACGCTCTAAGTCGCCGAACTTCCGGCAAAGGAATGCGGCGCCGGACTGAGCGGGACGGCCGTACCATTGTTGATTTGCAACACGGCGAGGCCACGATCGTTCTGGCCATCCGGCCGGAAACGGAACATGCCATCGGCGCCGTTGAAACCGGAATGGTTCGTCAACACGCTTTCGCTATAGCGCTGGGACCCTTGCGTGTGAGCGAGCGCTGCGGCGAGCGAGACCGCATCATAGCCAAGCGTGGCGATGCGGGTCGGATCGGAGTGAAATTTGGTCCGGTAGCGCTCCGCGAAAGCATTGAATCCGCCGTTTTCGGGCGCGGCGAACCAGGCGCTCTGCAAGGCGGGCAATTTGAGGACGCGCGCGTCGTTCCAAAGGCCGGTCCCGAGGATCTGCACCTTCTTCGTGTCGATACCCGCCGAGACCAGCGCTTGCGACATGGCGCCCATTGCATCGGCCTGTTCTGGAATGAAGAGCGAATCGATCTGGTCCCCGAGAGCCGCAATCTTCTGGACCGAAGCATTGAGCGTCTGCGGCTGGAAATGTTCAATTCCCATGACCCGAATCTCGCGCCGCGCCGCCGCCTGCTGGAATTCGGCTTCCGCGACGCGGCCGTAATCATTATCCGGGATCAACGCGGCGATGGATTTCTTGCCCTTGGCGGCGGCATAATCGACGATCCGATCGACATAGCTCTCGATCAGGAAGGAGAGAAGGTAGACATTTGGCTGGGCTGTCGATGTATCGGTCGAGAACGCGATGACCGGTTTGCCGGCGCCTCGCGCGATCCTGCCGACCTCCCGGACATTGGGTGCGAACAGCGGGCCGATGAACATATCGGCGCCTTCCGACAAGGCCTGTTGCGCGGCTGCGCGCGCGCCGTCGGGCGTTGAACGATCGTCCTTGACGAGAAGGGTGAGTTCATTGCTGCCCGCCTCCGTCATCGCGAGTT
>DASQCU010000337.1:0-4440 GCA_035634575.1 Beijerinckia sp. | reverse complement strand
TTCCGAAGCCAGAATATAATGACCGTCGAGCTCGCCGAGAACCAAGGGCCGGATCCCGAGTGGATCGCGTGCGCCAATGAGTTTCTTGCCGGTCAAGGCGACGAGCGAATAGGCGCCTTCGAGCGCGCGCAAGGCTTCTATGAAGCGCTCGATGAGGCGCGGCTTGCGGCTGCGCGCAACGAGGTGAAGAATGACTTCCGTGTCGGACGTCGATTGATAGATCGCGCCGTCGCGGACGAGATCGCGGCGCAAGCTCAGCCCATTGGTCAGATTGCCATTATGCGCCAGGGCAAAACCGCCGGAGTCGAGTTCGGCGAAGAGAGGCTGGACATTGCGCAGAATGGTTTCACCAGTCGTCGAATAGCGCACATGGCCGATGGCCGAATTGCCGGGCAGGCGCGCAATCGTCGAAGTTTTGGAGAAATGTTCGCTGACGAGACCGAGCCGCCGCTCGGAATTGAATCTTTGGCCATCGAATGCAACGATGCCAGCCGCCTCCTGCCCGCGATGCTGCAAGGCGTGGAGCCCGAGCGCGGTGATCGCCGCAGCTTCGGGATGTTCAAAGATACCGAAAACGCCGCATTCTTCCCGAAGACGATCGGCGTCCAGATCGAAATTCAAGTCGGGGTCGAATTGATCGTGAAGAGGCGAATCCATGTCTTGCGCGAAATTCACAGCTTCACTCATTGAACCATCCCCCGAAACTTCATCGCCGAAGATTTCGTCTTTGGCGATCTCAAGGTGATCCTAACCGGGCAGAAAGATCGTTAATATTTGGTCACTGCCGCACGTTACGATCCATGATACGGCTCGAAAGCAAGCGGGCCGCAATGGCTGTCGTAATACTTACATAATCCGCCGAGGGCAAGTTTTCATCTTTCATGCTGAGTTATATACAACAGGACATAAGTATTGACCGGCGCTGCCGCCTCGAATTTCAGCCAACCCTTTGGAAAAATAGAAATTCAAAAAGGGCTAAGGATCGCCCTTGGCGATCCTTGGAGCGCTTTCCGATCACGGAGCCATTCGCGGTCCGCTCAGGTCCGTTTGCCGCCGCCGGGCCTTTGCAGCGGGGTCGGTTTGGTGTCCGAATCGCTGTCAGGCTCGGCGTCCTCGGTCGGGGTCTTCGGCTTTTTCAGCCTCGCGAGCAAACCTTCGGGATCGTCGGGAAGGACTGTCATCAACTGATCGCCGGTGGCCTGCAAGATCGGCCTCATACGCGCGGTCTTGACCCAATCGGGCTGGGTCGTCTCCGGCACGAGCCAGTTGAAGAAGACATAAGCGATCACGCATAGCAAAAGTCCGCGCGCCGCGCCGAAGACGAAACCGAGCGAACGATCGAGCGCGCCGACCTTGGAATCGAGAATCGCATCCGACAATTTGATCGTGATCAGCGAAACCAGAATCAGCGTAACGAAGAAGACGGCGGCGACCGCGGCGGCGAGCGCGAGAACGTCCTTGCTGATATAGGGCTTGATATAGGGTAGGACGAGCGGGTGGAGGTAGATCGCAGCTACAGCGGCAGTCCCCCAGGAGGCGATTGCCAGAACCTCACGGGTGAAGCCGCGCAACATGGCAAGCACCGCCGAAATCAATATGACGACGATCAAGCCCAGATCGAGATAGGATGGCATTCTCTCATGGCCTCTTTGTCTTGACCATTCGGTCTTGTCCACTCGGCCTCTTGCGCGACGAAGCCTTGTGTAGCCTGAATCCGAACCGGAGTTGCACCGCCAAGCCCCGAAACAGCCGTGTCGGCGTGCTTTATATCGGAGCAAAGGGGTTCAGTCACCATCCGTGACAATGGTTGCGGAAGCCTTATCCACTTGCAGGATCCACTTGGGCCGGCCGGTCAGTGAGGCGCGCGGGGCGTGACGGTCCCTTTGGCTTGGCTGAGGTGATCTCGCCGACGAGCGCGGCAATATGCGAACAGGTTCGGATATTGAGCGCCTTCGGGGAGGCTTCATTCGGCTCTTTCGGCTTTTTGTCTCGTGGATTTTTGTCTTGCACGCCTGGCGGCATGGTGGCGCTGCCGAAGCCGAGCTTGGCTGCCTCCTTCAGCCGGGCGATTGCGTGCGCGACAGGCCGGATCGCACCGGAAAGGGCGATTTCACCAAAGAAGACCTGATCGATGGGCAGGCTCATCCCGCTCAGGGAGGAGACCAAAGCCGCCGCCGCCGCGAGATCGGCAGCGGGTTCGCCGACCCGCAGGCCACCCGCGACATTGAGATAGATGTCATACTGGCCAAGCTTCAGGCCAGCATGGGCTTCGAGAACCGCGACGACCATGGCGAGCCGGCTCGTGTCCCAGCCGACGACCGCGCGGCGCGGCGTGCCGAGCGAACTTGGCGCGACAAGAGCCTGGATTTCGACGAGCAGGGGGCGCGTTCCTTCCATTCCGGCAAAAACCGCCGCGCCGGGTGTCGAGGCGTCGCGCGCCGAGAGGAACAAAGCCGAAGGATTGAGGACTTCGGAAAGGCCACGCCCCGTCATCTCGAAAACACCGATCTCGTCGGTTGGCCCGAATCGATTCTTGACCGCACGCAAGATGCGGAAATCGCGGCCGCCTTCGCCTTCGAACGAGATCACGGCATCGACCATATGTTCGACGACGCGCGGTCCGGCGATCTGCCCGTCCTTGGTGACATGGCCGACGAGAATGACCACCGCGCCTTGTGTCTTGGCAAAACGAATCAGTGCCTGCGCCGCGCCGCGCACCTGACTGACGGTGCCGGGCGTCGATTCGATAAGATCGGTCCACATCGTCTGGATCGAATCGATAACGACGAGGGCAGGGCGCTTGCCGTGCCCGAGCGTGGCAATAATGTCCTCGACGCTCGTCTCGGCGGCAAGTTCAACCGGCGCGCCTGCGAGGCCCAATCGCTCCGCGCGCAGCCGCACCTGACCGACCGCCTCCTCGCCTGAAATATAGGCGACGCGGTGACCGTGCGATGCGAGCGCGGCGCAAGCCTGAATGAGCAGGGTCGATTTGCCAATCCCAGGTTCGCCGCCGAGCAGAAGCACCGACCCCGGCACGAAGCCGCCACCAGTCACCCGGTCGAGCTCGCTGATCCCGGTCATAATGCGGGGTGCTTCGGGACGATTCTTGTCGAGAAGCCCGGCAAGATCGAAAATCCGGCCCTTCCGGGCGCCGCGCGCTGCCTGCGCGCCAATGCCCGAAGCCGCACTTTCCTCGGTAATCGTGTTCCATTCACCGCAAGCATCGCAGCGGCCCTGCCAGCGTTGTGTCACCGCACCACAATTCTGGCAGACAAAGGATGTGTGCGGTTTCGCCATGCTCACAGCCTGGTGTAGCGGCGATAAAAGCGGGAACCGAGATTGGTCAGGATTTCATAGCCGATCGTGTTCGAACGCGAGGCGATCTCGTCGATCGAAACGGTCGAACCGATCAGTTCCACGCTATCGCCGCGCTGGACATGCACGCCCGTGACATCGACGACGCTGAGATCCATGGAGACGCGCCCGACAATGGGGCAGCGCACGCCATTGACGAAGACTTGGCCGCCAGCGCGTTGATCGGTACCCATCGCGGCGCAGGGAATGCCATCGGCGTAACCCGCGCCGATCGTCGCCAAGCGCCGGTGCGTTCCGGCTGTCCAGCGTCCATCATATCCAACGGTTTCGCCCGGTTCCACATTGTGAAGCTGGAGAATGCGTGCTTCCAGCCGAAGAACCGATTGCATCGGATTGGGGCGGCCCGGCGTGGGATTGCCGCCATAGAGCGCATAGCCCGGCCGCACGAGATCGTAAAGCGGAGCGGAATCAAGGAAGATTCCGCCCGAATTCGCCATGGAGGCCGCAACATGCGGCCAGCGCGCGCGCATCTTGTCGAAAAGGACGATCTGCCTTTCATTGCGCGCTGCATTGTTCTGGCCCGACCAGACGAAATGGCTGAGAACAAGCACGATGTTCAAGGTATCGGTAATCTGCCTTGCATCATCGAGATCCGATTCCTTCAAACCGAGCCGGTTCATTCCGGTGTCGATTTGCAAGGCGGCGGCCAAGCTTTCGCCTGTCTCCGGCCCTCTGTGGCCGAACAGGGCGCAAAATTGCAGCCATTCCTCGATTTCGGCAATGGAGCCCAGCACTGGACGCAGCCGATGCTGGGCATAAGCGGGGGCCGTGCCCGTAACGAGACCATTCAGCACATAGATGATGGCATCGGGTTCGAGCGCGCGCAGGCTACGGCCCTCGAAAACATGGGCGACGAAATAGGTCTTGCAGCCAGCCTTGGCGAGCGCCCGCACAACAGGTTCGAGGCCGAGGCCATAGGCATCAGCCTTGACGACCGCGCCGCATTCGGACGCACCGCAAACGGCCTGCAAGGTGCGCCAGTTCTTGACCAGCGCGGCGAGATCGATCGACAGGATCGCGCCGGCTTCTAGCGAGGAAACCTCCGTCCCGCGCACATCGCTCATA
>DASQCU010000336.1:0-2190 GCA_035634575.1 Beijerinckia sp. | reverse complement strand
AAATCGACGCGAGCGGCTTCCAGCACGGCGGGCCGCACGGGATTGCCGGTCACATGCGCCTTGGCCTTGATCTTCGCATCAATACCGCCAAGGGCCTCGAAGCCTTTGGCTATGGCATCGACGCGCGCGGCCAGAAACCGGTTGGCCCGCCCCATCACCGCATTTGCCTCATGCAGGATCGCCGGTACATGCAATTGGGAGGCGGCGAGAATCGGAGGAACGGTCGGATAACCGCCGAAGCCCACCACGACACTCGGGCGAATGCGTTTGATGAGGCGGCGCGCTGCCCAGGTGCCGCGGAGCAAGGTCAAGACGGCCATGCCGCGCTTGACGATTGACCCGCCGCTCGGCGTCGCGGCGGCGATCTGGTGAATGGCGCGCGCCGGAAAAACGCCGCCATATTTCGCGGCTCGCTCATCGGTGACAAGCTCGACCGCAAGGCCGCGCTTCGCCAGGACATTGCTCAGGGCTTCGGCTGGGAACAAATGCCCCCCGGTGCCTCCTGCCGCAACGAGAATAGGACCCTTGCCGCTCACGCGAAACTTTCCCCGCGATGTTCGAGAAGGATTGTCGAGCGCGGCCGCTTGCGCATCACCGCGACCAGGAATCCAATGGTCAGCGCCAGCGAGATCAAGGACGATCCGCCATAGGAAATGAAAGGCAAGGTCATGCCCTTGGCCGGCATCAGGTGGAGATTGACCGCCATATTGATCACGCTTTGAATGCCAAACAGCATGACGAGCCCCGCCGCCGCGAAACGGCAAAAGGGGTCTTCATTGCGCGAGGCGAAAAGGAGACCGCGCCAAACGACAAAGGCAAAGATCGCGACAATCAGCAGACAGGCCGCGATCCCGAACTCCTCCGCCGTGACGGCAAAGATGAAATCCGTATGCGCGTCAGGCAAGATACGCTTGACCGTGCCTTCGCCCGGTCCTTTGCCGAACCAGCCCCCGGCCAGAAAACTGTCAAGCGCTGTGTCCACCTGGAACGTATCAGCTACGCCGCCGCCATTGCTCGGATCGAGAAATTTGAGGACGCGCGCGCGCACATGCGGCACGAATTTATAGGCGAGAAGAACGCCGCCCGCTCCCGCGCCACCGATGCCAACGACCCAGAACCAATGCAATCCGGCCATGAAGAAAAGCGCGGCCCAGACCAGCGAGACCAGCATCGTCTGACCGAAATCGGGCTGCAGCATCAAAGGCACGATAGTGATCGGCAAAAGCAGAAGCGCCAGAAAATTGCCCGGCACATCGCGCCGCTTGCCGCCTTCCGAAAAGGCCCAGGCGGCGAGAATGACAAAGGCCGGCTTCAGAAATTCCGAAGGCTGTATGCCCAGAATCCAGCGTTTCGAGCCTTTCACTTCATGGCCGAAGAGCAATGCCACGATGATCAGGCCCATGGAGATGACGAAGATCACCAAAGCCGCCCGCCGGACTTGCCGGGGCGTGAGAAATGATGTGGCGATGAGCACCGCAAGCGCCGGGATGAGATAGAGCACCTGCCGATGCACGAAATGAAAGGTCGAGAGCCCGAGGCGCTCGGCGACAGGCGGGCTGCCCGCCATGGTCAACACAAGGCCCAGCACCATCAGCACCAGAACCGAGGCGAGAAGCCAGCGATCGACCGTCCACCACCAATTGGCGAGGGCCGAGCGTTCCGCGCGGGATACCATATCGTTCTCCCATCGAACTATAGGCTGCCGTCCCAATGGAACAAGGCAAGGAATTGCAAGGCAGGCCGTTGACGGCCCCTTTTCTAAATTTCGGCCGGGAGCGCCGCGACGAGTTCACGGAACCTGTCGCCGCGCTTCTCGAAATCGGGAAATTGATCGTAAGATGCGCAAGCGGGCGAGAGCAGAACCACCGGCGCGCCGAGCGGGCTTGCCTGCGCATCTCTCGCGGCTTTTGCCACTGCGACATCGAGCGTGCCGCAATGCTCGAAGGGAAAAGCATCGCCGATCGTCACGGCAAAAGCCTGTGCCGCCTCGCCGATCAGATAGGCCTTGACGATCTTCGGGAACAGCGAGCGCAAAGGCTCTATGCCGCCCTCCTTCGCCTTGCCGCCGATGATCCAGAAGATCTCATCGAAGGACAGCAGCGCCTTTTCCGCCGCATCGGCATTGGTGGCCTTGGAATCATTGATAAACAGGGCTTTTCCGCGCCGCCCGACTTCTTCGAGACGGTGCGG
>DASQCU010000335.1:0-1789 GCA_035634575.1 Beijerinckia sp. | reverse complement strand
CGGTGATGAGCGGATTCGCCTTGCCATTGCGCATGGCCCCTTGCGCCGCCTTGTCGGTCTCACCTTGGAGGGCCGGGTCCCCGCGCGCGAGGGCGCAGACATCACCAGCACGGCTGGCCAGATCATTGGCCGCGTCACCTCGGGCGGGTTCAGCCCGAGCCTCGGGAAGCCGATCGCGATGGGCTATGTCGATCCGGCACATGCCCTGAAAGGCACGCTCGTTCATCTCATCGTTCGCGGCAAGGCGCTCACCGCCGAAGTGGCAGCCATGCCTTTTGTGCCGCATAATTATTACAGGGGAGCCTGATGGCGATCGTTCGCTACACCAAAGAGCATGAATATATTCGCGTCGAAGGTGATACGGGGATTGTCGGCATTACCGATTATGCGCAAACCCAGCTCGGCGACGTGGTATTCGTGGAGCTTCCGAAAGTCGGCAAATCCTTGGCGAAGGGCGCCGAGGCGGCTGTCGTCGAAAGCGTGAAGGCGGCGAGCGAAATCTACGCTCCCGTCTCCGGCGAAGTCGTCGAAGTCAATGGCGCGATCGAGGAAACGCCCGCCACAGTCAACCAGGATCCTGCTGGCGAGGGCTGGTTCTTGAAGATCAAGCTCAAGGACGCGGCCGAGCTCGACAGCCTCATGGATGAGGCTGCCTATCAGGAATTTCTGAAGACAATTGGTTGAAGCGCGGCGGCGCGACAGAATCAATTGACCGGCCGTTCCAGCACGAAGTCTGAACACGTCCAGTTGGCAAGTGCCTCAATGTCCGGTTCGAGGCGGGCCTTGGTGTTGGCGAATGCATGGTCAGGGCAGGGATTACCAACGGTCGTAAGAATGCCGTTGGTGCCACTCCAGAAAATCGGTCTCGCTTAAGCGGTTTTCTGGAAAGCACCCTGAATTCCCCCGGATAAGGAGAGTTAACCTTATGCGCTATCTTCCTCTCAACGCGGATGACCGGGCGGAGATGCTCGCGCGAATCGGCGTCGATTCGATTGATGCACTTTTTGCCGATATTCCCGAGGACAAGCGTCTCAAGCGCCTCATTGATCTGCCGCTGCGTAAAAGTGAGATCGAGGTGGAGCGGCTGCTCTCGCGGCTCGCCGCTAAAAATATTGCCGCGGGCTCCGTGCCTTTTTTCGTCGGGGCCGGCGCCTATAAGCATCATGTGCCGGCAAGCGTAGATCACCTGATCCAGCGTTCCGAATTCTTGACGAGTTACACGCCCTACCAGCCGGAAATCGCGCAGGGCACCTTGCAATATATTTTCGAGTTTCAGACCCAGGTCGCTCTTTTGACCGATATGGAGGTCGCCAATGCCTCCATGTATGATGGATCGACAGGCACGGCGGAAGCCGTCCTCATGGCGCATCGCGTCACGAAGCGCCGTAAGGCCATCCTGTCAGGCGGTCTGCATCCCCATTATGCCGAGGTGGTGCGAACCCAATCGCGAATGTCTAGTGACGAAGTCATAACGCTCGATCCGGATGTCTTCGCCAAGGAGGATCTTGCCGCGCTGATCGACGCGGAAACCTCCTGCGTGGTCGTGCAGACGCCGGATGTCTTCGGCAATCTGCGCGATCTCACCGAGCTTGCCGAAATCTGCAAGGCGAGGGGCGCGCTGCTGATTGCTGTCTTCACAGAGGCCGTCTCGCTTGGTCTCGTCAAGGCGCCGGGCAGCATGGGTGCCGATATTGTGGTGGGCGAGGGCCAGTCGATCGGCAATTCGCTCAATTTCGGCGGACCCTATGTCGGGCTTTTTGCGACACGCTCGAAATATATCCGGCAGATG
>DASQCU010000334.1:0-1998 GCA_035634575.1 Beijerinckia sp. | reverse complement strand
ACCCCGCCTTTCCACAGCAATGCGGCTTCCATGAGAGCGCTTTCCGATCCGGTTGAATCGGAAAGCGCTCTACCTGTCTATTTTATCGCATTTTCGGACGGCGAACCGGCATCCACTTCGCCTGAAAATGCTCTAGACCCGTGGTACAAAAGGCATCCATGCCGGATCATTTTTCTCTCCGCAGCCTCTTGGTCCTCGGCGGCGCGCGCTCGGGCAAGAGCCGCATTGCGCAGCAACTTGCCGAAAGGTCGGGCCGTCACCCAATTCTGATCGCAACCGCTGAGGCGCTCGACGCCGAAATGGCAGCCCGCATCGCCCGCCACCGGCAAGAGCGCGATGCGCGCTGGGGCCTTGTCGAAGAGCCTGTGCAGCTTGCCGTAAGTTTAGGCAAGGAGGCGCGCAGCGATCGCATTCTTGTCATTGATTGCGTGACACTTTGGCTCAACAATCTTCTGGCGCAAGGCCAGGATCCCGGCAAAGCCACGCGAGACCTCACCCAAGCCCTGCCTCAACTCACGGGGCCGGTCATCTTCGTGTCAAACGAAGTTGGGCAAGGCATCGTCCCTGATAATGCCCTCGCGCGGGAATTCCGCGACGCGCAAGGGCGGCTCAATCAGGCGCTGGCGGAGGCATGCGATGGCGTAATTCTCGTCGCCGCCGGTCTCATGCTCCAGATCAAGCCCGCGCCCAGGCCCAACATATGCTTCTGAAATGCCAGGCTTGAGATGCCAAGTTCAGGACTGTTGCAAGAACCGGGTCGTCGAGCTTCAGGCTTGAGTTGCGGTCGGGTCCAACCCACATTGCAAATTCGTGAATGAGCGACTATTGGTCTAATCAAACGTGAATTAAACCATAGTACGAGGGCTTTGTGTGAAAAGAACCGCTTCCCCTCACCTGCGCCGGTTGGAGGCGGAGGCGATTTTTATCATGCGTGAAGTCGTGGCTGAGTTCGAGCGGCCGGTGATGCTCTATTCCATCGGCAAGGATTCGAGCGTGATGCTGCATATCGCGCAAAAGGCGTTTTTCCCCTCAAAGCCGCCATTTCCCTTGCTCCACGTGGATACGACCTGGAAATTCCGTGAAATGATCGCGTTTCGCGATGAGACGGCCGAACGGGTGGGGATGGAGCTCCTCGTCCACATCAACGAGGATGGCGTGCGGCGCGGCATTTCGCCCTTCGCCTCGGGATCTTCGGTTCATACACAGGTGATGAAGACGGAAGGCTTGCGCCAGGCGCTCGATCATTGGCATTTCGACGCAGCTTTCGGCGGGGCCCGCCGCGACGAGGAAAAAAGCCGCGCCAAGGAGCGCATTTTTTCGCACCGCTCGGCGGCCCATGCCTGGGACCCCCGCGGCCAGCGCCCGGAACTTTGGCATCTCTTCAACACGCGCATCCGGCCGGGCGAATCGATGCGGGTGTTCCCGCTGTCGAATTGGACCGAGCTCGATGTCTGGGACTATATCGAGGCGGAAGAGATTCCGGTTGTGCCGCTTTATTTCGCCAAGGAGCGGCCGGTCGTCGAACGCAACGGCGCTTTGATCATGGTCGATGACGAGCGCATGCCGCTCGCCCCCGGCGAGACGCCACACATGGAAAAGGTCCGCTTCCGCACGCTCGGCTGCTATCCGCTGACCGGTGCGATCCGCTCGGAGGCCACAACGCTTGCCGAGATGATCGCCGAAATGCGCGCCTCCACCACCTCCGAACGGGAAGGCCGCCTGATCGACCATGATGAATCGGGTTCGATGGAAAAGAAAAAGCGCGAGGGCTATTTCTGATGTTGGAAGCCGCTCTCATCCAGGCGACCCCTGACGCTGAAACCTCTGCCGCCGCCGCTCCGTTGCCGACACTCAGGTTCTTGACCTGCGGCTCGGTCGATGATGGCAAATCGACACTCATCGGTCGCCTCTTCTACGAAGCCAAAATGATCTACGAAGATCAATTGGCGGCGATCAAGAAAGACACGACCAAGTTCGGCACCACGGGCGAAGAGATCG
>DASQCU010000333.1:0-6321 GCA_035634575.1 Beijerinckia sp. | reverse complement strand
TTGGCGCAGTAGAGCCTCACGCCTTGCCGTGGTGGGCAGCTTCCGCGTTCGCGTCAAGCGGCCAGCGCGGCTTTGCTGCAAAGGTCATGTCATCGGTCAGCCCGAGGTTCAGCCGCTCAATTCCTGCCCACGCGATCATTGCGCCATTATCGGTGCAGAGATTGGGGGGCGGCATCACGAGCCGCAGGCCGGTTTCGCCACAAAACCGGACCAGGGAGCGGCGAATCGCGCCATTGGCAGCGACTCCGCCAGCGACCACCATCGCATTGGAATGGCCGATTTTCTCGCGGAACAAACGCAGCCCCGCCCGGCAGCGGTCGATGATCGTATCCACGACAGCAGCCTGGAAGGACGCGCAGAGATCGGCGACATCGGTGCCGGTCAAGGGTGCGATACGCTCGGCTTCGAGCCGCACAGCGGTTTTGAGGCCGGAGAGCGAGAAGTCCGGCTTTGGCCGGCCAAGCATGGGGCGCGGGAGGTCGAAGCGCGTGGCATTGCCCCCCTCCGCCACTTTTTCGACCTGGGGGCCGCCTGGATAGGGAAGCCCCAGCATTTTGGCAACCTTGTCGAAGGCTTCGCCGACCGCATCATCGACCGTCGAGCCAAGCCGCACATAATCGCCGACGCCTTTGACGGCGATGAGCTGCGTATGGCCCCCGGAGACGAGCAAGAGCAGATAGGGGAAATCAATATCATCGGTCAGCCGCGCGGTCAGCGCATGGGCTTCGAGATGGTTCACCGCGATAAAGGGCTTTCGCGCTGCCAGCGCCAAGGCCTTGCCGGTTGTGAGACCGACGATGACGCCCCCAATAAGACCGGGGCCAGCGGCAGCGGCAATGGCGTCGAGATCGGCGAGTTTCACGCCCGCATTCGCGAGCGCCCGCAGGATGAGCCGATCGAGCACATCTATATGGGCGCGCGCGGCGATCTCCGGCACGACGCCGCCATAGGCGGCATGTTCGGCGATCTGACTCATCACCTCATTGGATAAAATCTCGCCTGCCCCGCCTTCCTTCAGACGCACAACGGCGGCGGCTGTTTCGTCGCAGGTCGTTTCAATGCCGAGAACGCGCATAGCCTAACCTTAAAACACGCTTTCCTGCGTGCAAAATCTGTAATTTATCGTAATAGCATCGGTCATAAAGCTTGACCAAGAGTGCCACCCCGAATTTCCATCAACCCTTTGAATGAACGAAAATTCGAGAAAGGACCAAAGGGCGAAGCTCGCCACGAGGGAATGGCTGGCGGGGACGCCTCTCGCAGCCCTTTGTATACTCCGAGTCGCGCAATATCTTATCATCATCTTATCATCCTAAAATCATCCAGCTTATTGGGAAATCCGTCCATTCCTAGCTCTCGCTCATCGTCCACGGAAACCTCGCCGCTCAGAATCGGCACGCGCGGCAGTCCGCTGGCGCTCGCGCAGGCGCATGAACTGCAAGGGCGTCTTGCCGCCACGCTTGCCGTAAGCGCCAGCGCCATTGAGATCGTCATCATCAAGACGACCGGGGACACCATCCAAGACCGGCCATTGTCGGAATCGGGCGGCAAAGGTCTCTTCACCAAGGAGCTCGATCTCGCCCTGATGCGCGGCGATATCGACATTGCCGTGCATTCGTCGAAGGACTTGCCGACCATTTTGCCAAACGAGATCACCATCGCGGGCTATTTGCCGCGCGAGGATGTCCGCGACGCATGGATCTCGCCGCATGCCTTGCATCCACGTGACCTGGCGCCGGGCAGCGTTGTCGGCACCGCCTCGCTGCGGCGTGGCGCCATGGTGAAAAAATTGCGGCCTGACCTTGAGATCAAACTTCTGCGCGGGAATGTCGAGACGCGGCTTGCCAAAGTGGCTAAGGGCGAGGTCGCGGCGACCTTGCTCGCGTTCGCGGGGCTGAAACGCCTCGGCCTGGAGGACAAAGCGAGCGCCGTGCTCCCGCTTGAAGATTTTCTCCCCGCTGCAGGCCAAGGTGCAATCGGCATCACCGCGCGGCGCGATGATGAAGCAGCGCTTGCGCTCGTCGCAAGGATCGCCGATGTCCCGACCGCGGTCGCGCTTTGCGCTGAGCGTGCTTTTCTTGGTGTTCTCGACGGGTCCTGCAAAACGCCGATCGGCGCTTATGCGAGCTTGACCGATGGCACTCTCCTCTTTCGCGGCATCGTCCTGCGGCCGGACGGCTCGCAATTTTTCGAAGCGCAATTGAGCGGGCCTTCGAGCGACGCGCAGATGCTCGGTGAAGCTGCCGCCCGGGATATTCTCGCGCGTCTTCCTACCGGATTTTTCGAAAGCTGAAACATGCAAGTCTTGATCACGCGCGCACTCGATGAAGCCTTGCGCACAGCCACGAAACTTGAGGCTGCCGGTGTTCAAACCCTCCTTTCGCCCGTGCTCGAAATGCGCGCGACCGGCGAAGCCTGGCCCGAAGGCGTCGTAGATGCGCTGATCGCGACAAGCGCGCAAGCTTTCGAACTCCTTGCCGATACGCCCGAATGGCCGCTGCCCGAAGCGCGCGGTCTCATGCCTTTGTTCCTCGTTGGCACGCGCACCGAGGAGGCCGCGCGGATCAAGGGGTTCTCTGGCCGCGCCACGATTGCGCCGGATGCGAAAATTCTCGCGCAAATGCTTGTCGAAAAACTCCCCGCTCCCGCTCGCCTCCTTTATCTTGCCGGGCATGACCGCAAGCCCGATCTCGAGGATCGTCTCGCGGAAGCCGCGCATCTTATCGAGACCGTGGAAGTCTATGCAGCTGAGCCGGCTTCAGCGCTTCAGCCGGATGCCGTGGCTGCCCTCGAATCAGGGTTCGTCGGCGCGGTCCTGCATTATTCCCGGCGAAGCGCGGGCATCTTCCTGAAGCTTACGGAAAATGCTGGCCTTGATGCGGCTTCCTGGCCGCATGTCTGCATCTCGCAGGATGCGGCGGAGCCTTTGCGCGAGGCTGGCTGCGAGACAGTCCACATCGCCGAAAAACCCAATGAACAGAGCATGGTCGCATTGGTGATGACATTGTCCCATGTGGAGGAAGGATCGCCTTGATGCGGCTTAAATCGTTCTCCGCCAATGCGGCCATGATTTGCAAAGGTGCGATCCTCGCCATCATCGCCCTGGCCCTCATGATACCGGCTGCCTCCGCCGATCCATTGCCGATCAAGGCCGGTTTTATCCGGCTGCCGCACAGCCGGGAAACCATTTCAATCCTCGACATTCCGGCTGAGGATGATGGGATAGCGGGCGCGAGGCTTGCGACCGAAGACAACAATACCACGGGCCGTTTCCTCGACCAGACCTATACGATCGAGGATCGCCGCCTGAAGGAAGGCGAGGATCCGCTCACTGCCTTGAACGGCTTCGCCAATGAAGGCATTTCCTTCATCCTCGCCGATCTTCCCGCGCCCGATCTTCTCAAACTCGCCGATGCGGCGCGTGACAAGAATATCCTGCTCTTCAACACAAGCGCGCCGGAGGATTCACTGCGCGAGGAAGATTGCCGCGCCAATGTCTTTCATATCGCGCCAAGCACTTCCATGCTGACTGATGGGCTCGCGCAATATCTTGTCTGGAAGCAGTGGAAGCGCTGGTTCCTGATCCAGGGCTCGCATCCGCAGGACAAGCTTTTGGGCGATGCCGATCGCCGCTCGGCAAAAAAATTCGGCGCCAGGATTGTCGGTGAGCGCATCTATGAAGATACCGGCGGCGGCCGGCGGTCCGATTCCGGCAGCGTGCAAACGCAACGCCTCATTCCTGTCGCGACGCAGAATGCGCCTGATTATGATGTCCTCATTGCGGCGGATGCGAGTGAGGTCTTTGGGGGCTATCTTCCCTATCGTACATGGGATGCGCGCCCCGTTGCAGGTTCCGCCGGATTGAAGCCAATCAGTTGGGATGGAAGTCATGAGCAATGGGGCGCGATCCAATTGCAGAACCGCTTCGTGAAGCTTGCTCATCGGCGCATGAATGATCGCGACAATCAGGCCTGGGTCGCCATGCGCATGATCGGTGAAGCTGCCTCACGCACCAATTCGAACGATCCGAAAGTGATCCGCGCCTATCTCGCCGGACCTGATTTTTCCATCGCCGCCTTCAAGGGCGAGAGGCAGACCTTGCGTTCATGGAACCTGCAATTGCGCCAGCCGATCCTGCTCGGCGATGGCCGCATGATCGTATCCGTTTCGCCGCAGGAAGGCTTTCTGCATCAAACCTCGGTGCTCGATACATTGGGGTTCGACAAGCCGGAAACCAAATGCAAGCTTCAATGAGCAAATTGGAGGGCGATTGATGATGTTTTTTTCTGCGCGCCTCTTTTCTGCGCGTCTTTTGGCCACCTTGCTTGCATTGGCGCTTCCCGCGCAGGCGCTGGCCTTTACCGCCTATGTCTCGAATGAAAAAGGCAATTCGATTTCCATCATCGATACCGAAAAGCTTGCGGTGACTAAGACCGTGCCGGTCGGCCAGCGTCCGCGTGGCATAGCCTTGAGCAAGGACGGCGCCGAGCTTTTCATCTGTGCGGGCGATGACGACACGATCCAGATCCTCGACACGAAAACACTCCAGATTATCGGCGATCTGCCATCGGGAGCCGATCCCGAACTTTTGATTTTGAGCCCGGACGGCAAGCTTCTCTACACCTCGAACGAGAATGATAATCTCGTCACCGTGATCGATGTCGCAAGACGCAAGACGGTCACGGAAATTCCGGTTGGCGTCGAACCGGAGGGCATGGCGCTCTCGCCCGATGGCAAGATCCTCGTCAATACGTCGGAGACGACGAACATGGCACATCTGATCGACACCGAGACACGCAAGATCATCGCCAATATTCTCGTCGATGCGCGTCCGCGTTCGGCGCAATTTACGCCGGATGGTTCCGAATTATGGGTTTCAGCCGAGGTGGGCGGCACGGTGAGTGTGATCGACCCGGTCCGGCACGTCGTGAAGCAAAAAATCAACTTCGAGATTCCGGGGCTTGTGAAGGAAGCGATCCAGCCGGTCGGCATCAGATTTACCGAAGATGGTTCGAAAGCCTTTGTGGCGCTTGGTCCCGCCAATCGCGTCGCGGTGATCGACGTCAAGACGAAGCAGATCGACAAATATCTTCTTGTCGGGCAAAGAGTGTGGCAATTGGCTTTCACGCCGGATGGCAAATATCTCTACACCACCAATGGCGTCTCGAACGATGTCTCGGTCATCGATGTGGCCACCCTCAAGGTTATCAAGTCCATCGCGGTCGGGTCTTTTCCCTGGGGCGTCACAATTGCCAAATAAGCCTCTCTCTCCAGCTGCCTTGGACGTGCAAGGGATCAGCCATTCCTACGGCAAGCGCAAGGCGCTGGATGATGTTTCCTTCAGCGTCGCGCCATCGAGTTTCACGGTTTTGCTTGGCCTCAATGGCGCGGGCAAGAGCACGCTCTTCTCGCTCATCACGCGGCTCTATGGCACACAGGCGGGCTCGATCCATATTTTCGGTTTCGACATCGGACGCAATCCCGGCGAAGCCTTGCGCCGGCTTGGCGTCGTGTTCCAGCCACGCACGCTCGACCTCGATCTGACAATCAACCAAAACCTCATCTACCACGCAGCCCTGCATGGGATTTCCGCGCATGAAGCAAAGGCGCGCGCGAAGATCGTGCTCGATCAAGTGATGATGAGCGATCGTGCGAATGACAAGGTGCGCGATCTTTCCGGCGGACAGATGCGCCGCGTCGAGATTGCCCGCGCGCTCTTGCATCGCCCCAATATGCTTCTCCTCGATGAACCGACAGTCGGTCTCGACATCAAGGCCCGTGCCGATATTCTCGCTCATGTCCGCGGCCTTGTTGCGAATGAAGGCATGGGCGTGCTTTGGGCAACGCATCTCATCGACGAGATTGAAACGAGCGATCATGTCCTCGTGCTGCATCAGGGCAAGCTCCTCGACAAAGGCCTTGTCACTGAAGTCGCGGCGCGAACTGGCGCGCCCGATATGCGGACTGCCTTCAATCGTTTGACCGGAAGCGAGGCACGATGACAGACACGGCTTCCTATTCCCTCCCCGCGAAGGGCATCGGCCTCGCGCAATATGCGATCTGCCTCAAGGGCATTGTCTGGCGCGAATCCTTGCGCTTTCTGCATCAGCGCGAACGGTTCATCTCTGCGCTGGTGCGCCCCCTCGTCTGGCTCTTCATTTTCGCGGCGGGCTTTCGTTCCGTTCTCGGCGTCTCGATCATCCCGCCCTATGAAACTTATGTGCTCTATGAGGTCTATATCACGCCGGGCCTCGTGGCGATGATCCAGCTCTTCAACGGCATGCAGTCCACGCTGTCGATGGTCTATGATCGCGAGATGGG
>DASQCU010000332.1:0-5789 GCA_035634575.1 Beijerinckia sp. | reverse complement strand
GCGGCGCGGCAGGTCACGCCCGAGGCCCGCCTCGTCGAAGCGGCGACGCTTTGGACAGGCACAGATTTTCTTGAAATCGATCGGCGCATCGAACGCCTCGCGAGTCTGACCGCGAGCGCGGGACCGCTCCAAAGCCATGTCTATTTCGGTGTTCGCCGCATCGGTCTGCAGCCCAGCGATTTTCAGCGTCTCATCCCGCAGCTCGAATCGCTCGCCGCGACGGCTTCTGCGCTTGCAGCTTATGGCGCGGAGATCGCGGCCTATTTCGGTCTGATGCCCCCAAAGACCTTGACCGGTCTTCGCGAACTCGTCGCGACTTTGCGCATAATATCCGGCTTGCCGCAAGGCTATGAAAACATGGCCGCGATGGTTGTTGCGTCAGGATGCCATAGCCGTGTCAAGGAGGTCGCGGCGCTCGGCGCCAGATGGCAGCAGCACAGGGCGCCTTATCTGCAAATTTTTCATGCCTCTGCCTGGAATGTACCTGTTACGGAACTGCGCGCGGCGATTGCCAATGGCACGCGATTTCATCTGGCCCGTTTCGGAACGAGCTATCGCGAGGCCGGACGCCTGCTTGCAAGCCTGCTCTCGGTTCCCTTGCCGAGACGTCCCGCCGAGCGGCTGGCTTTGGCCAATGTTCTCCTCACCAGCCAGAAGCTGCGCAATGCGCTCTCTGTGGAAGCGAGCTTCCTCACCAATCTGTTCGGCGACAAATGGCGCGATGACACAATCGATTTCACCCTGCTTCATGCCGTGGCGCAAATCATCGAAATACTTGCGCAAGCCAATCCACAGCTCGATCTCGATCGCGTGATCGCGATGGCCCGTGCGCGGTCCGCCAAGACACATGCACATGAACTTGAGACACGTGTGAACGAAGCCGGCGCGGCGATGTCGCATATAGCGGAAGCCCTCGACGTAGACATGATGGCGGTTTGCGGAACCACGTCGATTGAATCAATCGATCTCGATTTCATCGGTGAGATCACAACGCGATGGTCCCACAACCATGCCCGTTTCGAGGAATGGGGGCGGCTCGCGGCGGCGGACGCGAAAGCCCGGGAAATCGGCCCCTTGGCGCTTGTCGATCCGCTGGCATCCGGCGCACTTTCGCCGATCCGCGCGCGGGAAGAACTCGCAGCGGCATTTGCCGAAGCTTCCTGGAAAAAGGCGCTGGCCATCAATCCGATCCTGGCTCATTTCGATGGCATCGAACATGAAAAGATTATCGAACTCTTCAAAGAGCTTGAAATGAAACGGCGAGAGAGCGTCGTCGAGACCATTCGCGCCCGGCATCAGGCGGCAATCCCTAGAGGCGCTCTCGGTGCCATGGGTGTCATCCGTGGTGAAATCGGCCGCCGCCGCTCACACATGCCGCTTCGCCAGCTGATGAAAGCGGGAGGCGATGCGATCCAGAAAATCAAGCCCGTGTTTCTCATGAGCCCACTTTCGGTAGCGCAATACCTGCCGCCCGGTTCTGTCAGCTTCGACCTGTTGGTGATCGACGAAGCAAGCCAATTGCGTCCGGAGGATGCCCTGGGCCTCATCGCGCGCTGCCGGCAGATCGTCGGCGTCGGCGACAAGAAGCAATTGCCGCCGACGAGCTTCTTCGATCGCATGATCGCCGATGAGATCGACTCCTGCGAGGAAGATGAAACCGGCAGCGAACGCCGCACGGGGCTCGCGCCCGTCACAGATCTTGAAAGCATCCTGTCGCTTTGCGAAGCCCGCGGTCTCGAAACCCAGATGTTGCGCTGGCATTATCGCTCGCGCCATCCATCGCTCATCGAGGTTTCCAATGCAGAATTCTACCGGCATCTCGTAATGCCGCCCGCACCCGCAACCGAGCGCAAGGACAAGGGCCTCATCCTGCGCCGCGTCACAGGTGCCTATGATCGCGGCGGCTCCCGGACCAATGCTATCGAAGCTGAAGCCATTGCCTGCGCTGTTGCCGAACATGCAAGGCTCTGCCCGGATATGTCGCTCGGCATCGTAACGTTTTCGAGCGTGCAGCGCGACCTCATCAATGATTATCTCGAAATGAAGCGGCGCGACGATAGCCATCTCGACGCCTTCTTGCGCGAGGGGAAGGGCGAAGAGACCTTCGTCAAAAATCTTGAAAATGTCCAAGGCGATGAACGCGACGTCATCCTGATTTCCGTCGGCTATGGGCCACGCCAGGTCGGCAAGCCACTCGACAGCATGGCTTTTGGACCGATCTCGGCGGAGGGCGGCGAGCGGCGCCTCAACGTGCTCTTTACCCGCGCGCGGGTCAGGTGCGAAATCTTCGTGTCCTTCAGTTCCAGCGAAATCAATCTCGATCGAGCGACTGGCGAAGGCCCGAGGGTCTTGAAGCGCTTCCTCAAATTCGCGGAAACCGGCCTTGTCGAGGAGAACCGCCCAAGCGGCGAGGATTTCGACTCACCTTTCGAGGCGACGGTCGCCGCCGCAATCGAAGACTTTGGCTACAAGGTGGATAAGCAGGTGGGCTCTGCCGGGTTCAAGATCGACCTTGCAGTGCGCGACCCCGCAATGCCCGGCCGCTATAGTCTCGCCGTTGAATGCGATGGCGCGACCTATCATTCCGCGCTTTGGGCGCGAGAGCGCGACCGGCTGCGCCAGGAAGTGCTTGAAGGATTGGGCTGGCGGTTTCACCGCGTCTGGAGCACCGACTGGTTCTACCGGCGCGAGGACCAGCTCGCGAAATTGAAGGCGGCTCTTGAGGCCGCGCGAAAGGCCCCGCCCGATGGTCCATGCCAATTGCAGTCGGGAGCTGCATCGCCCGGCGCGGCATTGCCGCACCCGGTTGAAGATTTGACGCCCACCTCCTACCGGCTCGCGCAATGCCCGGTTCCCGCGGGCGTCGAGATTCCTGCCATGCCATTAGCCCGCCTCGGCGCCATCGTCCAAGCGGTGATCGAACAGGAAGGACCGATCCATCAAGACGAAATCGCCAGACGCGTCGCCTCGCTGTTTGGCAAGGAACGCGTGGGCGCACGCATCGGTGAGGCAATCGCGCGCGCGCTTGCCGTTCAAAAGGAAGCCAATTCCGATCTTGTCATGGACGGCGAGTTTTGGTTCACGACAGCGCAAAAGGCCGCGCCGCCGGTGCGCGATCGCTCGGATGCGCCAGCGAGCCTGCGCAAGCCGGGCAAGCTCGCGCCAATCGAGATCGAGGCTGCAACGCGGATCATCAAGCGCCGCCACAGCGAGCTGGACGAAGATGCACTGCCCGGCGCGGTGGCAAAACTTCTCGGCTTGCAAGCCACGAAATCGGATCTGCGAATGCTCGCATCAGCGATAGCTGGACGAGCGGATGCGGTCTTTCTTGAGAGCCGGAACACTCGGCGCTCCAACGCATCTTGATGCGTCTCTTGCTTCAATGGAGGACACCGGGGCCGCCCTTCGCGGCCATCGGTGCTACGCCAAGGATCGCAAAAAGCGATCCTTGGTTCCTTTAACCCTGCTCTCCGAGCTCTTCCGGCTCGAATTCACGATAGGTCGAGCAGAATTCGCAGGTGACGCCGATCTTGCCATTATCACCAATCATGTCGCGGCGCTCCTCGGCGGTGAAGCGGCGCAGCATATTGGCGATGCGATCGCGCGAGCAGCGGCAGGCGTCCTGCACCCCTTGCGGCGTGAAGACCTTTACGCCACGTTCATGGAACAAACGATAGAGCAAGCGCTCGCTCGATAGCGTTGGATCGACGAGTTCATGATCCTCGATCGTGGCGGCAAGCATCTTGGCCTCGGTCCAGGCATCGTCTTCGGCGGGCGTTTCGAGCAAGATCCCGCGCGGAGCATCGCCAGGATCGAGATCGGCCTGCCTTTGCCGCTCCGGCGAAGAAGGCAGGAATTGCAGCATGACACCTCCCGCGCGCCAATTCCTGCCCGTGCCTGTCACGCTTTCGGCGACCGCAAGGCGCACCCGCGTCGGGATCTGCTCGGACTGGCGGAAATATTGGTGCGCGGCTTCTTCCAGCCCCTGCCCTTGCAGGGCGACCACCCCCTGATAGCGGGACATCTCATTGCCCTGATCGATCGTGAAGGCGAGATGGCCCTTGCCGAGCAATTCGCCCGGCAATTCACCATTGCGCGCGACAGCCTCCAGCCGCTCGGCGTCGTAGCGGGCGAAGGCGCGCAACCGGTCGGGTGCATCGAAATCGACGACCAGCATATCGATCGGGCCATCGCTGCGCGTCTGCAGCTGAAAGCCGCCCTTGAGCTTCAGCGAAGAGCCGAGCAGCACGGTGAGCGCCGCCGCTTCGCCAACAAGACGCGCCACCGGGGCCGGATAATTATGCTGCGACAAAATATGATCGACCGAGGCGCCAAGCCGCACGACACGGCCGCGCACGTCGAGCGGTTCCACCGCGAAGGGGAGCACGCTGTCGTCATGGCCCTGATCCGAAACAGGACGCGAGACCGGGCCGTGTGCCTGCGCTGGATCCATCATGTGGCTCCTGCTTCTGTCGCTCCAAGACACCAGGCCAGAATGCCCTTTTGCGCGTGGAGCCGGTTTTCCGCCTCATCGAAGACCACCGATTGCGGCCCGTCGATCACCTCATCGGTGACTTCCTCGCCGCGATGGGCCGGGAGGCAGTGCATGAAGATCGCGTCCTTGGCGGCAACAGCCATCAGCTTCGCATTCACCTGATAAGGCGCGAGCAAATTATGCCGGAAGGCTTCATCCTCATCGCCCATCGACACCCAGCAATCCGAGACAACCGCATCAGCGCCCTTGACCGCCTCGAAAGGATCGCGCGTCACAGTCAAGCGGGTACGCGAATGACGTGCCCATTCAACGAGCGCGGCTGGCGGATCGAGTTCGGCCGGACAAGCGACATTGATCGAAAAATCGAAACGCTGCGCCGCCTGCACCCAGCTTGCAAGAACATTGTTGCAATCGCCGCTCCAGGCGATCGTGCGCCCCTTGATCGGACCCCGGTGCTCCTCGAAAGTCAGAACATCGGCCATCACCTGGCAAGGGTGCGACATTTTGGTCAGGCCATTGATGACGGGCACCTCGGCGTTGAGCGCAAGTTCCAGCATATCCGCATGATCGAGAATGCGAATGACAATCGCATCCACGAAACGCGAAAGGACGCGTGCCGTATCGGCAATGGTTTCGCCGCGCCCAAGCTGCATTTCCTGCCCCGTCAGCATGATCGTCTCGCCGCCCAATTCGCGCATGGCGAGATCGAAGGAAACCCGGGTGCGGGTCGAGGGCTTGTCGAATATCATCGCCAGAACCTTGCCGGCGAGCGGTTTCTCGGCGGCGATCCGGCCCTTGCGCCGGCCGGACTTGATCCGCGCCGCGAGGTCCAGAATGGAGCGAAGATCGGAGGCGGGAATTTCCGCAAGATCCAGAAAATGCCGCGCGAGAGCCTGATGTTCCTGTTTCGAGACAGGGATCATTCGACCCCTCCATCACTCACGCCGGCCTTGCTCTTTTCGATACGGATGCAGGTTGCATCAAAACGCCGGAACGCCTCGTCGATCTCTTCCTCGCCAATGATCAGCGGAGGCAGGAGGCGCGCGACATTCTCGGCAGCCGGAATGACAAGAATCTTCTCGGCCCGCGCGGCGGCGGCGAAATCACCAACGGGAATCGTCGCGACAATGCCTTGCATCAGACCCTCCCCCCGGATTTCGGCGATGACGCTCGGATGGCTGTCTTTCAATTCGGCCAGACGCTGTTTCAATCGCAATCCCATCGCCGCGACATGGTCGATGAAGCCATCCGCGAGCACCACGTCGAGCACGGCATTGCCAATGCTGGTTGCAAG
>DASQCU010000331.1:0-2153 GCA_035634575.1 Beijerinckia sp. | reverse complement strand
TGGCGTATCAGGTCCCAATGCTTCAAATGCGCACTCCGCATCTCTGATCATGGCGAAGGCTTAACCGCCGCCTTGAGCAAAATGCGGGTCAGCCGCGCCGCAAAATGGGGCGCGTCCGTCGGCTTTTCGCCTTCCATCAGCCGCGCCTCGTCGAAGAGAAGCCAGATAATATCTTCAAGCCCCTGCTTGTCCGAATTTCCGAGATCGCCGCTCAGCGCTTTGATCAGCGGATGCGAGGGATTGATTTCGAGAATAGGCTTCGAACTCATGCCGAGCTGGCCATGCTCGGCGAGCATACGTTCGAGCCTGCGGTCCGGCCCGCAATCCGAGGCTACGAGACAGGCCGGGCTCTCGGACAGACGGTCCGAGGCGCGTACATCCTCGACGGAATCGGCGAGCACTTGCTTCATGTAGGCGAAGAGCGTGGCGAGGCTCGCTGCCGGCGGCTCGGCCTCCGCCGCTTCCGCGCCCTCCTTCAACGGCACGGATTTGATATCGGCTGCGCCCTGGGTCACGGATTTGAAGGGCTTGCCATCGAAACCGGCCGCCGTCGCAACCCAGAAGGCATCGACATGATCGGGCAGAAGCAGGACTTCGATCCCGCGCTTGCGAAAACCCTCCAATTGCGGGCTCGCGGTGAGCCGCTGCAGATCCTCGCCGAGCAAATAATAGATCGCCGTCTGGTTTTCCTGCAGGGAACCGGCATAATCCTTCAGGCTGCGCCCGCCGTCCGGATGCGACGAGCTTGCAAAACGCGCGATCTTGAATAGAGCGTCGCGCTTCTCGGCATCCTCATAAAGGCCCTCCTTGATGACGCTGCCGAAATGCTCCCAGATCTTCGCGAATTTCTCCGGTTCGCTCTCGGAAAGCTTGGTCAATTCCTGAAGGATACGATTCGTCACGCCCTTTTTGATCGCCACGAAAACCGGGCTCTCCTGGATCATCTCGCGCGATAGATTGAGCGGAAGATCGGCGGAATCGACGACAAGCCGTACGAAGCGCAGCCAGCCCGGTAAAAGCTCGGCATCATGGGTAATCAGCACGCGCCGCACATAGAGCTTGGCGCGGCCTTTTCGCGCCGGATCGAAGAGGTCGAAAGGCCGCGACCCGGGAATGAAAGCCAGCACCGTATATTCGTGCCGCCCTTCCGCCCGCCAATGCACGGTCAGCGCCGGCTCGTCGAACTGACCCGCGAGCGTGCGATAAAATTCAGTATAATCCTCTTCCGAAATCGCGCTTTTCGGCTTGGTCCAGAGCGCGGCGCCATCGGTCAAGCGGCGCGGCTCGCCGCCTTGCGTCTCGATGATTTCGATCGGCACCGCGAGCGCGTTTGAATGTTCGCGCACGATGCGTTCGATCTCATAGGTTTCGAGATAGGCTTTCGAGGCTTCGTTCAAATGCAGGATGACCCGCGTGCCAACCGCAGGGGCTGCGTCGAGCGTCAGGCTATCGATCGAAAATGTCCCCTTGCCGTCCGAGCTCCAGGCGAAAGCCTCGTTCGAGCCAGCGCGGCGGCTCAGGACATCGACGTGATCGGCGACCATGAAGGCGGAGTAGAAGCCAATGCCAAACTGGCCGATGAGATCGACGCCAGGGCCAGCCGCCACTTTTTCTTCTTCCTGGGTGCTCTCCCCGCTGCCGGCCTTTTCGGGCCCAAGCGAATCGAGAAAGGCGCGCGTTCCCGACCGTGCAATTGTGCCTAGCGAATCGGCAAGCTCCGCGCGGGACATGCCAATACCATTATCCTCGATGATGAGTTTTTGCCCATCCTTATCGATGGATATTTTGATGACGAAGGGAGCAGCGTCAGGCAGAAGTTGCGGAGCCGCCAAGGCTTCATAGCGCAATTTCTCGCAAGCATCGGCGCCATTGGATAAAAGTTCGCGCAAGAAAATATCGCGGTCCGAATAGATCGAATGCACCATCAGATGCAGCAGTCTTGCGACATCCGCCTGAAAAGCTTGCGACTGATGGTCTGGAAAGTGATGATCTTGAACCTGCCCCGCAGCTTCGGACATGTTTGATTGGCTCCCCAAGGATCATTTCCGAAAATTGCAGTCCGGCGTTCGGAAATGATTCGAAAGATCAAGAAAACCAAGCAAGGATGCGTTGGCGGCCCAGCGCATCCTTGCTTGGAGATTTCGCCGGTTGCG
>DASQCU010000330.1:0-4332 GCA_035634575.1 Beijerinckia sp. | reverse complement strand
CGGGTCATGTCCTGCTCTTGCAGGAAATAGGCGGCGTGGCTCTCGCGCTCGGCGAAAATCGCGACGAGCACGTTGGCACCGGTGACTTCTTCGCGGCCAGAGGACTGGACGTGAATGACGGCGCGCTGGATCACCCGCTGGAAACCGGCCGTGGGCTTGGCATCCTCGCGGCCATCGCTCACGAGATTGTCGAGCTCCTGATCGATATATTCGCGCAGGTTCTTCTTCAGAAGATCGAGATCGACAGAGCAGGCCCGCAGGACCGCGGCCGCATCTGTGTCATCGGTCAGGCTGAGCAGCAGATGTTCGAGCGTCGCATATTCATGGTGGCGCTCGTTGGCGACGGCGAGAGCCCGGTGAAGCGATTGTTCGAGATTGCGGGAGAAGGACGGCATAGGCTCCAACCTCTCATTTCTTTTCCATGATACACTGCAGGGGATGCTGGTGCTTACGCGCGTAATCCATGACCTGCGTTACTTTCGTCTCGGCGACTTCATAAGTGAAAACGCCGCATTCACCGACGCCGTGCTGATGCACATGGAGCATGATCCGCGTCGCTTCTTCCGGGCCCTTGTTGAAGTATTTCTTCAACACGGAAACAACAAATTCCATCGGTGTGTAATCATCGTTCAAGAGCAGAACGCGATACATGCTGGGACGCCGCGTTTGCGTCTTGGGACGGGTGATGACTGCGGTGCCCGAGCCTGAACCGCCCTCACCGCCGCGTTGTGGATCCTTCCCGGCGCCACGGATACGCAAGCCCGCGATCGCCGCCAGTCGTGCAAGAAGGGGCAGGCACCGGGCAACGGATGCGGCCCGCCCATGAACCCGGATATTTGGCACCCGGATGTTAGATCGCCGAAGAAGTCCGTCCGTCACCACCGCAATCCTCGTTCCTTACACATAAGTCGTCCAGCGCGTTTGGCCAGCGGCGAAACTCCAGTGAACAACGCGGGCGTTTCAACGGCAAGCAAGAATCGCATCAAGATTCCACCGCCCCGATCAAAATCGATCTTAACTCTGCTTGCCAGTATCGGCCACACGCGATTTTGTGCAAAAGACGGATCGTCGCACAGAGGTCATGCCACTGTCGTATGCTAACATAGCTGAAAAAAGAGGCAGCCCTAATTGTCGAAGGGGGGCTGATTCTGCTGCAAGCGGCTTCCGTCGAGCGGCTTCGGCGAGGGCTATGAGAAGATGGGCGCGCGGCTCGTCGGGGCAAAGGGCCGGCAAAGTTTGGGATTAAAATTTTCGGATTGGCATAAAGCTTGAAACAAAAAAGGCTCGACAGAGTCGAGCCTTCAATTGGTCTTCGACAGAAGAGCCCGCCGAAGCCGCCGCTATGACGCGATCGCAATTATTCCTTGATCGCCTGAACCTTGGCAATCGCAACTTCCAGCGGCTTGAAGGCGTCCTTGGCAAGAGTGGAATAGAGTTCGCCAATCTTGGTCGCCTGAGCGACGAAGCCCGCATAAGAAGTCTTGGCATATTCAGATTGGATCTGAATGGCGCTGTCCAAGGACTTGGCGGTCAAGAGCTTCTCGAAGAAAGCAGAACCGTGTTCGAGAGACTTCTTCGAGTACTCGGTCGTCTCCGCAGCAATGGCCTGGAAGTTCTTCGCAAAAGTCGCAGCCGCCGCGGTCGCCGCCTCGAGCTGTTCTTTTCCGAATTTCTGAAAATCTTCGAAATTGTTAGCCATGTCACCTTCCCTAAAACGAGATGCGCCGGCTCTCCCTGAACCGAGACGGCTGATTTTGCGCGCCTTTATCTAATCGACCCGCAGTCTCCTTGTTAGTGCAGCGCACAAATCCCGTCAAGCACATATTGCACTGCAGCATACACCAAAAAGGCACAGTTCTGGCGCTTTTGCAAAACAGCCTTAACCAACGAGTAACTGAGCCGATCTAGCTTGCGCCACAGGATTATCTCGATGCTGCGGCGCCTTCCTCCCCAAGGCGGGCCATCCCTTCTTTTTGAAAACCCGAGGACGCGGAGCATGTTGAAGCGTATTGCGACAATTCGTCGCGGGTCCTCTATTGCGACCCTTTCTGGCTTTGGCGCTGCCTTATTGGTTGCCAGTTTATTGTCCTCCGACGCTGAGGCGCGGCATCGTCACCATTTTGCCCACCACGGCCACCACGGCAGGCACCTCACCCACGCCCGTGGCGGGGCCCTCCCCCATGCAGCCCAGAATATTGCTGCGATCGTTGTCGACGCCAATTCAGGCTGCACGCTCTATGCCCGCAATGAAAACGAATTGCGCCATCCCGCTTCGATCACCAAGGTGATGACGCTCTACCTTTTGTTCGAAGAGCTCGAGAAGGGCCATTTGCAGCCCGATAGCGAAATCCGCGTCTCGGCCCATGCGGCCGCGCAAAAGCCGACCAAGCTTGGACTCCGCGCCGGCCGCACGATCGCCGTCGAAAATGCGATCAAGGCCGTCGTGACACGCTCGGCAAACGACATGGCAGTGGCGATCGCCGAAGCCATCGGCGGCGACGAAAGCACTTTCGCCGAGATGATGACGCGCAAGGCCCATGCGCTGGGCATGAGCCGGACACATTTCGAAAACGCCTCGGGCCTGCCGAACGACGACCAAGTGACGACGGCCTATGACCTCGCGATCCTCGGCCGCGCCATCCAGGAGCGCTTCCCGCGCTACTATCATTATTTTTCGACCCGCGTTTTCTATTACGCCGGCAGGCCGATCATGAACCACAACCATCTCATGGATCGCGTCGAGGGGATGGATGGAATCAAGACCGGCTATACACGCGCTTCCGGCTTCAATCTGCTGACATCGGTGAAGCGCAACGGCCATCACATTGTCGCCGCGGTGCTTGGAGGCGCCAGCGCCGCCGGGCGCGACCGGGTCATGGCAGGTCTCATCGAAGAGAATATCGATGATGGCGCGACGATCCGCACGGCGGCCACGATGAATGAATCCGCCCCGGCCGAACGAATCGCGGATAATTCCGCCGCGCCGGAATCGGCGCCGCGTCACATCCAGGCCGAGATCAAACCGGAGGCGGAGATCAGACCGGAGATACGGACGCCGCCAAAGCCCCAGACACTCAAGGCTGAAGCCCCCGTAGCGCCCGTCGAGCTCGCTTCGATCGACAATGAGGTTCCAGTCGCCAAGCCGCGTCCCGCTTTCGTTTCCGGCACGTCGAAGACCACTCCCGCTGAAGATCGTGCCGCCACTGCCGAGCCCACCGGCAGGCGCGTGGTACAGGACGGCTCGACCGCCCAGGCGCCGCGCGCCAGCACTCCTGTCTCGACGGCGACTCCCTCGAATCTGCGCTGGGTTGTGGGACCGGCGGGGAAGGAGCGCGGTGAACGCCAGATGGTCGCCAAGGCCGAAAATTCCAAAACCGAGACAGCAAAGACCGATACGGTCAAGGGTATCGATACGCGCCGTCCTGCCGCGGCGCGCTCCGGCTGGATGATCCAGATTGGCGCCACCGATGATGTCGCCAAAGCGGCCGATCTTCTCGCCCGCGCAAAATCGGAAGGACGCAAGGCGCTGACCAGCGCGCAGCCCTTCACCGAAAAGGTCCAGAAAGGCTCGGAAACGCTCTATCGCGCACGCTTCGCGGGGCTTGAGGAGGATAGCGCCGAATCCGCCTGCAAGACCCTCAAACGGTCGGGCTTTTCTTGTTTCGCGACCAAGAACTGATACCAAGGATCGCAAAGGGCGATCCTTGGTTCCTTTCTCGAATTTTCGCTTTTTCAAAGGGTTGGCGAAAATTCGAGAGTGGCACTACAGGTCATTCTTTATGACCTGTGGCATGAACCCGACAGTCTCTGCTTTTCGTGACGGAATTCACTGATGACGCCGCATCAGGACATCCTTGGCCTCGTTGACCCTCGCCGCCAGATCCGTCGATCCCCCGTGATCAGGATGCAATTTCTTCATGAGCGTCCGGTGCGAACGAACGACGTCCTCACGCGAAGCGCCTTTCTGAAGCCCCAGAACTTCATAAGCTTCATCCTCGGACATCGCGCCGGCGCGGCGCGCGCTGCGCGGCCCAGGGTCGCGCTCGCCCTCGCGTGCCGCACTCCATCCGGCAAACCGGCGGTCGAAATAAGCTTCTAGGAGCCGTGCCCCTTCCGGATCTTCGCGAAGGCAGAGGCGGTAGAGGGTTTCGCATTCCGAGCGGTTCATCTGATCGAGGAACCGCCCCTCATTTGGACCGGCGAGGATAATGCCGCGCATCGCGCCGCTCTCATGATCGAGTTCCATCTCGATCATCGCCGACCGGACCCGCGAAACTCCGCCGATTTTTCCAAAGCTGGAGCGCCGGAAAACCCGGACGCGCGACTTCCTGG
>DASQCU010000329.1:0-2968 GCA_035634575.1 Beijerinckia sp. | reverse complement strand
GATTGCCGCCACATCGACGCTCTTTTGCGCGGCAAGCGGATGATCCTCGGGAACGATGAGAAAAAACGGCTCCTCGAACAAGAGCTCGGCGGTGAGCGCGGGGCTTTCGGGGTCGGACGCAATGATCGCGGCGTCGAGCTTGCCGCTCTCCACGGGCTCGATCAACCGGTCGGTCAGATCCTCGATGAGCATCAGGGGCGTCGAAGGCATGGCCTCTCTCGCCTGCGGCAGAACGAAGGGCATGAGATAGGGGCCTAGCGTCGGGATGACGCCAAGACGCAATGGCCCGGCCATCGGATCGCGGCTCGCCTTTGCGCAGGCCCAGAGATCATCGGTTGCGGCGACGGCCCGGCGCGCATGGGCAAGGATTTGCTCACCCGCCGCCGTCGTGCGGACCGTCTTGCCGATGCGCTCGAAAATCCGCACCCCGAGCTCGTCTTCCAATTTGAGGATCTGGCCGCTAAGCGTCGGCTGACTGATGTGACAAACCGTGGCCGCACGCCCGAAATGGCCAAGATCGGCAACCGCGATAATATAATGCAGATCGCGCAGGTTCATTAGATTGGACTAGCAGATGATATTTAGAAAAACAATCGACTTGGCCGATCCAATGCTTTGGGTCAAGCAATCCGCCAGCGCCACGCCTTGCCCAGGCAAACCCTCGTGTCTATAAGCGCTCATCGCGGTTTCAGGCGAAGGAGACATAGCTTTGTCGTCTGAAAATGCGAGAAATCCGTGGGGCCGTGCTCTGCGACCCATCGTTACTGCGCCCTTTCGGCCAATAGCGCCCGGATTAGGCGTTATGCCGGAAAGGAATCCTGAATGCCCTATCTATTCGGGGTATATGGGATCTTAATACTTTTCTTCCGCCCAACTGGACCAAGTTGACCTTTCTCAGATGCAGGGATGAATCGCGCATGGCGCTCGAACGTACATTTTCCATTTTGAAGCCCGATGTCACCAAGCGCAACCTCACCGGAGCCGTCAATGCTCTGATCGAAAAATCCGGCCTTCGCATTATCGCGCAAAAGCGCGTCGAGATGACCAAGAAACAGGCCGAAACCTTTTATGACGTTCACCGCGAGCGGCCCTTTTTTGGCGAGCTCGTCACCACGATGATCTCCGGTCCTGTCGTTGTCCAAGTGCTCGAAGGCGAGGACGCGATTAAGAAATATCGCGAGGTGCTTGGCGCAACCGATCCGGCCAAGGCCGAGCCCGGCACGATCCGCAAGGAATTCGCCATTTCGCTCACCGAAAACTCAGCGCATGGATCCGACGCGCCCGAAACCGCGCAAATCGAGATCGCGCAATGGTTCTCGGGCAACGAGATCGTCGGATAGCCCTGGAACTATTCAAGCCCTCATCCTGAGGAGCGCCGAAAGGCGCGTCTCGAAGGACGAGGGCGCCTCCAGTGAACACTGGACATCATCCTTCGAGACGCAGGCTTCGCCTGCTCCTGAGGATGAGGGCGAGGCTTTTGAAACAGGCCCTTTCTCGTCCGGGTTTATGCCCAATCAGCCATTTCAAATCGCATTCTCAACCTGTTCCGCGTTCTTGCGAAGAAGCAGGTCGAGAATGCGCTCTTCGAGCAAGGCCAGATCGGCGGACCCGCGCCGGCGCGGACGGGGAAGATCAACCAGAAGATCGAGTGTGATCTTCCCTTCCTCGATCATCACGATGCGATCGGCAAGCGTCAGCGCTTCAGCGACATCATGCGTCACGAGAATGGCCGTGAATTTGTCGCGCAGCCAGATATGTTCCAGCAGGCGCTGCATCTCGATTCGCGTCAAGGCATCGAGCGCGCCGAGGGGCTCATCGAAAGCAAGGAGACGCGGTTTGCTGACCAGCGCGCGGGCGAGTGCGACGCGCTGTTTCTGGCCGCCAGAAAGAACCGAAGGCCAATCGCCAGCGCGTTCGCCGAGGCCGACCGCGCTCAATGTTTCAAGCGCCCGTTGTCTCGCAGGTTTGTTGGCATCCGAAGTCGCGCCTGTGCTTCCAAGGCCAATTTCGACATTCGCCAATATGCGCGCCCAGGGCAGGAGCCGCGGCTCCTGAAACATCACGCGCACAGGACTTTGGCCCTCCACGCTTTCGCGTCCCCCGCCAAAGCGCAAATGCCCTTCGGAAGGTTGATCGAGCCCTGCGATCAGGCGCAGCAAAGTGCTTTTGCCGCAGCCGCTGCGCCCGACGACCGCCAGAAATTGACCTGCCGGCACATGAAGATCGAGCCCTTTCAGGATCTGTTTCGAACCGAAGGTTTTGCCGAGGCCGCGGGCCGTCAGCGCAACGCCGCAGCACGAAGGCTCGCGGAAAAGGCCGTCGAAATCTGGCAGGGGCCGGGTTTCTGTCGCGGTTTCGTCAATTTCGGAAAGGCTCATGACCGGCCCCTCATTTCTGGAAAGCAGGATGCCAATTGAGGCACCTATATTCGAGGAACCGGGCCGTCGAATCGGCAAGCTTGCCAAGGGCCGCGTAGATCAGGACGGAGAAGACGACGACATCCACCTGCATGAATTCGCGCGCCTGCATCGCCATATAGCCAATGCCCGATTGGGCGGCGATGGTCTCGGCGACAATCAAGGTGAGCCACATGATGCCAAGCCCATAGCGCAAGCCGACCAGGATCGACGGCAAGGCGCCGGGCAAAATGACGCGACGCAGCAGCGCTCCGGTGCTCAGCCCATAGCTCCGGCCCATTTCGACGAGCTGCGGATCAACATTGCGGATGCCGTGCAAGGTGTTGAGGTAGATCGGAAAAAAGACGCCGAGTGCGACAAGAAAGAGCTTGGCCTCCTCCTCTATTCCAAACCACAGGATCACGAGCGGGATCAGGGACAGATGGGGAATATTGCGCACCATCTGCAAGGTTGTGTCAGTGAGCTTTTCGGAAAGTTTCGACAGACCATTGGCGAAACCGAGGATGAAGCCCAGCCCGCCGCCGACAACAAGGCCTGCCATCGCGCGCAAG
>DASQCU010000328.1:0-7331 GCA_035634575.1 Beijerinckia sp. | reverse complement strand
CCCGGCATGGTCGCTCGCGCATCCCTATCGCATGGTCGCCCACAATGGCGAGATCAACACGCTGCGCGGTAATGTGAACTGGATGGCGGCGCGGCAGGCCTCCGTCGCCTCCGGTCTGTTCGGCAATGATATTTCGAAGCTTTGGCCGATTTCCTATGAGGGACAATCGGACACGGCCTGCTTTGACAATGCGCTCGAATTCCTCATCCAGGGCGGCTATTCGCTCTCTCACGCGATGATGACGCTCATCCCCGAAGCCTGGGCCGGCAACCCGCTCATGGATGAAGCGCGCCGCGCCTTCTATGAATATCATGCCGCCCTGATGGAACCCTGGGACGGGCCCGCCGCGGTCGCCTTCACCGATGGCCGGCAGATCGGCGCAACGCTCGACCGCAATGGTCTGCGCCCCGCCCGCTATGTCGTCACCGAGGACGGGCTCGTCGTGATGGCGTCCGAAGTCGGCGTCCTGCCGATCCCCGAAGAGAAAATCGTCTGCAAATGGCGTTTGCAGCCGGGCCGGATGCTGCTGGTCGATCTCGAACAAGGACGCATCATTTCCGATGACGAGATCAAGAACACGCTTTCGACCGCGCATCCTTATGCCGAGTGGTTGAAGCGCACCCAGATCGTGCTTGAGGATTTGAAGCCGGTCGAACCCCGCTCCACCCGCACCGACGTATCGCTGCTCGACCGTCAGCAGGCCTTCGGCTACACCCAGGAGGATCTCTCACTCCTGATGTCGCCGATGGCCGTCACTGGTCAGGAGGCGGTCGGTTCGATGGGAACCGACACGCCAATCTCGGCGCTGTCTTCCAAGTCGAAGCTGCTCTATACCTATTTCAAGCAGAATTTCGCGCAAGTGACCAATCCGCCGATCGATCCGATCCGCGAAGAGCTTGTGATGAGCCTTGTCTCCTTCATCGGGCCAAGGCCGAATATTCTCGACCATGAAGGCAGCTCGAAAAAGAAACGGCTCGAAGTCCGCCAGCCGATCCTGACCAATGTCGATCTGGAAAAGATCCGCTCGATCGGCCATTTCGAGGAGACTTTCGACACCAAGACGCTCGACATCACCTATCCGTCAGAGATGGGCGCCGAAGGCATGACGGAAGCGCTGAACCGGCTTTGCGATCGCGCCGACAAGGCGGTGACGGGCGGCTTCAACATCATCATCCTGTCCGATCGTCTGGTCGGACCTGACCGGATTCCGATTCCTGCCCTTCTCGCCTGCGCCGCCGTGCATCATCATTTGATCCGCAAGGGTCTGCGGACCTCGGTCGGCCTCGTCGTCGAGACGGGTGACGCGCGCGAGGTCCATCATTTCGCGCTGCTTGCAGGCTATGGCGCGGAAGCGATCAACCCTTACCTTGCCTTCGAGACACTGGCCGCCATGGCGAACGACTTCGCCGAGGACGTCGATGGCTATGAAGCGGGCAAGCGCTATATCAAGTCGATCGACAAGGGCCTCCTCAAGGTCATGTCCAAAATGGGCATTTCGACCTACCAATCCTATTGCGGCGCACAAATCTTCGATGCGGTTGGCATCGCGGAAGATTTTGTTGCGCGCTATTTCACCGGCACCGCGACACGAATCGGCGGCGTCGGCCTGAAGGAGATTGCCGAGGAAACGGTTCGCCGGCACAAGGATGCTTTCGGCAATGCGCCCATCTATCGCAACGCGCTCGATGTCGGCGGCGATTATGCCTATCGGATGCGCGGCGAGGCGCATTCCTGGTCGCCGCACTCGGTCTCATTGCTGCAACATGCGGTGCGCGGCAATCATCCTGAGACCTATCGCGCCTATGCCTCGCATTTGAACGATCAGACGCAGCAGCCTTTGACCATCCGGAGCCTCTTCCGCCTCAAAAGCGCGGAAGAAGATGGCCGCGCGCCGGTTCCGCTGGAAGAGGTGGAGGCGGCAGCTTCCATCGTGCGGCGCTTCGCGACAGGGGCCATGTCTTATGGCTCGATCTCGCGCGAGGCGCATACGACGTTGGCGATTGCCATGAACCGGATCGGCGGCAAGTCGAACACCGGAGAAGGCGGCGAGGAATCCGATCGCTACAAACCTTTGACTAATGGCGACTCGATGCGCTCGGCGATCAAACAGGTCGCCTCGGGCCGGTTCGGCGTCACGACGGAATATCTTGTCAATTCCGACATGATGCAGATCAAGATGGCGCAGGGTGCCAAGCCCGGCGAAGGCGGGCAATTGCCGGGCCATAAGGTCGATGCGGTCATCGCCAAGGTCCGCCATTCGACGCAAGGCGTCGGCTTGATCTCGCCACCGCCGCATCACGACATCTATTCGATCGAGGATCTGGCGCAGCTCATCTACGATTTGAAGAATGTTAATCCAGAGGCCGATGTCTCGGTGAAGCTCGTCTCGGAAGTCGGTGTCGGGACGGTCGCCGCAGGCGTTTCCAAGGGACGGGCCGACCATGTCACCATTTCAGGTTTCGAGGGCGGCACCGGCGCGTCGCCCTTGACCTCGATCAAACATGCGGGCAGCCCCTGGGAGATCGGACTCGCCGAAACGCATCAAACCCTCGTCTTGAACCGGCTGCGTTCGCGCATCGCGGTGCAGGTCGATGGCGGTTTGCGGACGGGCCGCGATGTGGTTATCGGCGCCCTGCTCGGCGCCGATGAATTCGGCTTCGCCACCGCGCCGCTCATCGCAGCGGGCTGCATCATGATGCGCAAATGCCACCTCAACACCTGCCCGGTCGGCATTGCGACGCAAGACCCCGTTTTGCGCAAGCGATTCACCGGCCAGCCGGAACATGTCATCAATTTCTTCTTCTTCGTTGCCGAGGAAGTGCGGAGCTTGATGGCCGCGATGGGCTATCGCACCTTCAACGAAATGATCGGGCAGATGCAAATGCTCGACAAACAAAAAGTTGTGGAACATTGGAAGGCGAAGGGACTCGATTTCTCGAAGCTCTTCCATAAGCCCGAGGGTGCCGAGGGCAGAGCGATCTTCCGGTCCGAGCGGCAGGATCACCGCCTCGAACATGTCCTCGATCGCAAGCTGATCGCGGGCGCGCAGGCCGCGCTTGAGGCCGGCGCTCCGGTCGGGATCGAGGTCGCGATCAACAATACGGACCGCACGACCGGAGCCATGCTTTCAGGCGAGATCGCGCGCCGCTATGGCCATGCGGGCCTGCCCGACAATACAATTCATGTGACGATCAAAGGCACGGCCGGGCAAAGCTTCGGCGCCTGGCTTGCGGCGGGCGTCACGCTCGAACTCGAAGGCCAGGCCAATGACTATGTCGGCAAGGGCCTTTCAGGCGGCAAGATCATTGTCTATCCGCCCAAGGAAACACGGATCGTGCCGGAAGACTCGATCATCGTCGGCAATACCGTGCTTTATGGCGCGATTTCCGGGGAGTGCTATTTCCGTGGCGTGGCGGGCGAGCGCTTCGCGGTGCGCAATTCCGGCGCCATCGCAGTTGTCGAAGGCACCGGCGATCATGGCTGCGAATATATGACCGGCGGCATTGTTGTCGTGATCGGCAAAACCGGCCGCAATTTCGCGGCCGGCATGTCAGGTGGCATTGCCTATGTGCTCGACGAGGATGGCAGCTTCGCACAACGCTGCAATCTCGCGATGGTCGATCTCGAACCGGTCGCCGAGGAAGAAGAACTTATGCAGAAGAGCTACCATCAAGGTGGCGATCTCGCCGGCCATGGCCGGGTCGATGTCATGACCGACATGACACGTTTCGACGCCGAGCGTCTGCATCAGCTCATCATGAACCATGCGACTTATACAGGATCGACACGGGCACAGGTGATCCTCGATAATTGGGATGAATACAAGCCTAAGTTCCGCAAGGTCATGCCGGTCGAATACAGGCGCGCCCTGCACGACATGATCGCCGAGCACGAAAAACAGCTTTTGGCGACCGTGGCGATTTGAGGAATCGCGGATTATCCCAGCCGAAATGCGGGATGCTCTTTAGTCTTTGTTTTATCGCGTGTCCTGACGCAAAACCGGCTTCCACTTTTGCTGGACACGCTCTAGCACCTGAGACCTTGGCCCGGATCAAGGCAGTCTGAAGGGTTTTAGTTCATGGGTAAGGTGACGGGTTTTCTCGAAATCGACCGGCGCGACCGGCGCTATGCGCCGGCGTCCGACCGGATTCGCCATTACAAGGAATTCGTCATCCCGCTTTCGGAGGAAGCCACAAGGGATCAGGCGGCGCGCTGCATGAATTGCGGCATCCCCTATTGTCACAGTGGTTGCCCCGTCAATAATCAGATCCCCGATTGGAACGATCTCGTCTATCACTCCGATTGGGAGGAGGCGGTACGAAACCTCCATTCGACCAATAATTTCCCTGAATTCACCGGCCGTGTGTGCCCGGCGCCTTGCGAAGCCTCCTGCACCTTGAACCTCAACGATAATCCGGTGACGATCAAGACGATCGAATGCGCCATTATCGATCGCGCCTTCGCCAATGGCTGGGTGAAACCCGAGCTGCCGGAGAAGAAGACGGGCAAGAAAATCGCGGTTGTCGGCTCCGGTCCCGCGGGGCTCGCCGCCTCGCAGCAACTCGCCCGTGCGGGCCACGCGGTCCATCTCTTTGAAAAGAACCAGAAGCTCGGTGGCCTCCTGCGCTATGGCATCCCCGATTTCAAGATGGAAAAGCATCTGATCGACCGCCGCCTTGCCCAGATGGCCGCTGAGGGCGTGATTTTCCATCCGGGCGTCAATGTCGGCATCGACCTCGATGCGAAGAGCCTGACAAAGGATTATGACGCAGTCATCCTTGCGGGCGGCGCGGAAAAGCCGCGCGATCTCCCCATTCCGGGCCGTGGGCTTGGCGGCATTCATTTCGCCATGGATTTCCTGCCGCAACAGAATCGGCGCCTCGGCAAGGAGCCGATCCATACCCATGACCCGATTCTCGCCTCCGGGAAGCATGTCGTCGTGATCGGCGGCGGCGATACTGGGTCCGATTGCATCGGCACATCGGTGCGCCAGGGGGCGGTCAGGGTGACGCAGCTCGAAATCATGCCGCAGCCGCCAGAAAAGGAGAATAAGCTCCTGACCTGGCCGGATTGGCCCTTGAAACTGCGCACCTCTTCCTCGCATGAAGAAGGCGCCGAGCGCGAATTCGCGGTGCTGACCAAAGAATTTTTCGGTCAGGACGGCATGGTGAAGAAGCTGCAGTGCGTGCGCGTCGATCACAAGATGCACGAAATCCCCAGCAGCACCTTCGAGATCAAGGCCGATCTCGTGCTGCTTGCCATGGGCTTCGTCTCGCCGGTCTATGAAGGGCTGCTGCAGCACCTCGACGTCGCGCTCGATCAGCGCGGCAATGTCGCGGCCGATACATTTGCCTATAAAACCTCGGTGGACAAGGTCTTCGCCTGCGGCGACATGCGGCGCGGCCAGTCACTCGTGGTCTGGGCGATCCGCGAGGGCCGACAGGCGGCCCATGCGGTCGATGCCTTTTTGATGGGCTCGACGACCTTGCCGCGGTAGGGCGAGCCGACATCCAAGGCCGGGCTTGGCTCAGAAACCCGGCCCCGGCCCCGCGATCACATCACGACGACGCGCGTGCCCACTGGCACCCGACCGAAAAGGTCGATCACATCCGCATTCATCATGCGGATGCACCCGGAGGAAACCGCCTTGCCGATCGTGTCCGGTTCATTGGTGCCGTGGATGCGAAACAGCGTGTCCTTGTTGCCCTGGAAAAGATAGAGCGCCCGCGCACCGAGCGGATTTTCAAGCCCGCCATCCATTGATTCGGGCAGATCGGGACGCCGCTTCAGCATTTCCTTCGGCGGGATCCAGCGCGGCCACTCCGCCTTGCGGCCGACCCGCGCGATGCCTCTCCAATCGAAACCCTGGCGGCCGACGCCGATGCCATATTGGATGGCTTCGCCGCCCTGGCGGACGAGGTAGAGGTGGCGCGAGTGGGTATCGATCACAATGGTGCCAGGAGCCTCGTTCGTCGGGTTCCTGACGACTGCGGCGGTCCTTTCGGACGCCCTGACGCCGAGTTCGAACGATTCGCGATCCTCCCGCCCGCCAAAGGGCCCGGACGAATAGGGATCGCCGGGCTCGGCATAGCTATAGCGCTGCCCGCGATAAGCCGGCGGGCGCCGGTCATCGGGGTAGTACGGATAGGCCCGATAGGGCTGCTGCTGATAGCCGGAATAACCCGGCCATTGGGCACGCGCCGGACCCGCCGCCACGCCTAAGGACAATACTAAAATGGTTGTGGCGATAGCCGCTGTCTTCTCGACCATGACTGTCTCGCTTCCGAATGATATTTGTTAGCTACAACAGAATGAAAACGGCAAAAAAAGGCCCAGCTAAACCTCTCCTAAAAATCTGAGGATTTCAGGGTTCCTCGCCTTGCCGGCTATTCATAGCACCACGACGGGTGCGCCAACCTTGATGCGCCCGTAAAGATCGATCACGTCTTCGTTCAACAGACGGATGCACCCCGACGACACAGCCTGCCCGATCGTATCCGGCTCATTGGTGCCGTGAATGCGATACATCGTGTCGCGATGGCGGTTGTAGAGATAAATGGCGCGTGCGCCGAGCGGATTCTCGATCCCGCCTTCCATGTGGCGAGGAAGGTCGGGACGACGCTTCAGCATCGCGGCGGGTGGCGTCCAGCCCGGCCATTCGGCGCGCCTGCCAATATAGGCGCGGCCAGCCCAAGTGAAACCTTCGCGCCCGACGCCAATGTCGTAGCGCATCGCCTTGCCGCCCTCCATCGAGAGATAGAGATAGCGATTCTTGGTGTCGATCGTGAGCGTTCCGGGACGCTGTTCGGTTGGATCGACGACAATCACTCGCGTGGAAAGAGCTTCACGATTGAGATCTGTCGAAAAATTCGCCACTTGGAGCGGCGGGCCAGCCGCCGCTGCAGCCGTGCCATTGTACGAGCTGCCGTCGAAGGCTTGCGCCCCGGTCGATAAAAGGCCAGCACAAGCCGCCGCCAGAAATAAATAGGTGTCTGCCGGAGTGGCCATGACCGTACCCCCCGTCTGAAATACTTGGACCTCCCTGTCCTCATGTTCGGACGAACTTGAGAGCTATGCGGTTTGTTCCATCAAAAAAACACAGATTTAAATTTGTCCGCCACGCGGCGAATCGAGCAGCCGGCGCTGCAACCTTTGACCCAAGGGAAACGTTTTCAACCCCCCGCTTCTCAGGGCCGCGGCCAGGCGAAATCATCGGCGCGGCCGGGTTTCGAATCGAGCGGCTTGCCCTTCGTCAAGGCCTGGTCGATGAGCGTCCCAGCGCTATCGGCCTTGGGGGCTGGCTGTGTTCCACGCGTCGTAAGTTGGCCACC
>DASQCU010000327.1:0-5557 GCA_035634575.1 Beijerinckia sp. | reverse complement strand
AAAATCCTGGAAAGGACGCTTCCAGGGACAGAGGCAGAAATGGTTCGCCTTGCGATTCGAGGGCGACGATCGCGAGATCAACATAGAAAATCCCGCCGGCGGACACCGCCCCGAATTCGACGCATGGCGCTGGGAACACATCGATCGTCTGTCGGACTTGATCATCCCCTTCAAGCGGGCAGTCTATGAAAAGGTCGTGGAAGATTTCCAGCATCTCGCGGCACCACAATGATCGGGACCGGAACAGGCATTGACTCGATTGCCGGGCGGCACCTGGCCTCCACTGCCGGGCGGCGCCTTGACAGGCGGCCCATTCAGACCTAGAGCGAGGTAAAATCAAAAACCAAATTGCTTTCGTTCTTCGCCGCGACCGGGGCCCCGGTCGCGGACATTTCACTTCTGTGTCGAATCCCTTCAGTGTCGAAAAGGTCTGGCCAATCCTCATGTCGCATGTGGACGCGACCACTCAAGACAATCCTTTGCACCTTCAGGGGCTCGCCGAACTCGCGGACAGCTATGATGTCATCTTGAGCGATGTCTGGGGCGTGGTTCACAATGGAGTGAACCATTTCACCGGGGCGGTGGACGCACTCACCCGCTTTCGCGCCAAAGGCGGCACTGTCGTCCTGATCACCAATGCGCCCAATCCGAATGGAACCGTCCGCGAACGGCTGGACGGACTCGGCGTACACCGCGCCGCCTATGATGCAATTGTCTCGTCAGGGGACGTGACCGCCGCCTTGGTCGCCGAGCGCGACAACGCGCCCTTCTTCCACATCGGCCCGGCGCGCGACATGCCTCTCCTTGACCAGGTCGCAGCCTTGAGCGGCCGCACGCCGCGTCTCGCACCCGTGGAGGAGGCGGAATTTGTCGTCTGTACCGGCCTCTTCGACGAAGACACCGAGACGCCCGCCGATTACGATCCGGTCTTGACCCAAATGGCAGAGCGCGGTCTCGATCTGATTTGCGCCAATCCGGATATTGTGGTGCAGGTCGGCGAAACCCTCGTTCATTGCGCGGGCGCCATCGCCGCGCGCTATGCGCAAAAGGGCGGCAACGGAAAAATCCTCCAGGCCGGCAAACCATTCGCGCCCATCTATGACAAGGCGCTCGGTTTCGCCACGGCGGTGACGGGCAAGGGAATCGATCGCTCTCGCGTGCTTGCCATTGGCGACGCCATGCACACCGATATCGAAGGGGCGCGCAAGCAATCGCTGGGGAGCATTTTCATAACATCGGGCATTCATCGCGACGAATTATACCGTGCCGAGGGCGGAGCGACCGGCTTGCCTGCTCGCGACTTGGCTGCTCGCGATTTGGCTGCTCACAACTTGGCCGCTCTCGACATGACGGCGTTCGGACAATTCATGCAGCAATGGCCCTTCAAGCCAATGGCCGTTCTGCCCGCCCTCGTCTGGTAGGCGTTGTTTCGGCAAGCCCACTTTGCGAGGAGATATGAATGGCGCGCAAAAGCTTGACGCGGATCGGCCACCACGGCAGGGTCTCGCCTGTTGCTAAGCAGCAATTCCGCAGCTACTCAATCTCGCTCAGGCAGCACCGCTGCGCAAACCGTCACGGATAAAAGAATTCCCTTGGCCGATTCCTCGCCTTCGAAAAATTTCATTCTCGCCATGGACCCGCAGTCTCCGCCGCCGGGGCTCGAAGGCGCCGTGGTCGCGATCGGCAATTTCGATGGCGTCCATCGCGGTCATGCCGCCGTGATCAAGCGCGCCGAAGCGCTGGCCCTCGACATGCAACGGCCTTGCGCGGTGCTCACCTTCGAGCCGCATCCAACCGATTTCTTTCGCGGCCCGGGGTCGATCTTTCGCCTCACGCCGCGCGACGCGAAAGCCAGGGTGCTGGCGCGCCTCGGCATAGATGGAATGATCGTCGTCAGTTTCAATGCTGCCCTCGCGAGCCTGCCCGCCGAGGCTTTTATCGCGGAGATCCTCGTGCGCCGCCTTGGCGTCAGCGCGGTGATCGCGGGCTATGATTTCCATTTCGGCGCCGGCCGGACGGGTACGCCCGCCTTCTTGAAAGAAGCTGGCACGCGCTATGGTTTCAAGGTCGAAATCGTCGAACGGATTGCCTCAGATGCGGCGGGCAGCACCGAAGCCGCCTCATCAACCGCGACACGCGCAGCACTTGAGGAAGGCGAGGTCGATCACGCGCGCCATCTCCTTGGCCACCCCTTTTCGATTCGCGGCAAGGTGATTCACGGGCAGAAGCTCGGCCGCACTTTGGGATTTCCGACCGCCAATCTCCTGCCTGATCCAAGTTGCCGCCTCAGACATGGCATTTATGCGGTGCGGGTCCAAATAGACGATGAACTTGATGGCAAAGCCTATGATGGCGTCGCCAATTATGGCCGCCGGCCGACGGTCGATGATGGCGCGGCTTTGCTCGAAGTCTTTCTCTTCGATTTTTCGAGTGACCTTTATGGCAAAGTGATCGAAGTGGAATTTTGGGGCTGGATCAGGGGCGAGGAGAAATTCCCCTCGCTCGATGCACTCAAGGCGCAGATCGACGCCGACGCCGTGCGAGCGCGGGAAATGCTTGCCACGAGCTAAGCTTAGACCAGCTTCACGAGTTGCTTGCCGAAATTCTCGCCCTTGAGCATGCCGAAAAATGCGGCGGGCGCGGCTTCGAGCCCTTCGGCAATGGTTTCGCGCCATTTCAGCTTGCCCGCCGTGGCGAGACTTTCAAGCTCCTGCAATGCCTGCGGCCAGAGATCGAGGCGATCATTGACGATGAACCCCTGGATTTTCGCGCGCGTCACCAATACGACAGCCAGATCCTCCAGAGGAGTCGGCGTGCCATCATAGCCTGACGCCACGAGGCCGCAGATTGCGATCCGCGCAAAATTGTTCAGGTGGCGCATGGACAATTGGAGCGGCTTGCCGCCGACATTCTCGAAGACCCCGTCTATGCCGCCCGCCAGAGCCGCATCGAACGCGGCCTCGAAATTTTCCGCACGATGATCGAGGCAAATATCAAAACCCAATTCCTCCACCGCGAACCGGCACTTGTCCGGCCCTCCGGCAATTCCAACCGCCTTGGCGCCGCAAGCCTTCACGAGCTGGCCAACGACAGAGCCGACCGCCCCGGTCGCCGCTGAAACGACAATCGTCTCATCCGGTTTCGGGACGATGATTTGCTTCACACCATACCAGGCCGTAACCCCCGGCATGCCGAGCGCCCCCAGATAGGCCTGGATCGGGATGGCGGCGGATCCGGTTTTTCTGAGATCGCCTCCATCCGAGATCGCATAAAGCTGCCAGCCCCCCATGCCGGCCACACGATCGCCCGGCGCAAAATTCGGATGTTTGGACGCGATCACCTCCCCGACCGTGCCGCCAATCATAATCTCGTCGATCTTCTGCGGCGCGGTATAGGATTTCACATCGTTCATGCGGCCGCGCATATAAGGATCGAGCGACAAATAATGGTGCTTGACGAGGACTTGCCCCTCGCCGGGTTCCGGCATCTCCATCTCGATGAGCCGAAAATTTTCGGCAACAGGCGCGCCTTGCGGGCGCGAGGCCAGAACAAACCCACGATTCTGCGGCATGATCATTCCCGGTTCAGGCGATGAGGAGAGGTATCGGTTCCGATATGATTTTTTCAAGCCCGCGAGGGCGAAGCGCATTCAAGAGCGCTGGCGTGGGAGCCGCCTCCCTGGTGAAGAGCGCCACCCGACAGGGCGCATCAGCCTCAGGCACTGGACCCGCACGAAAACCCAGTTCTTCCCGCAAGACATGATCGAGACGGCGCGCGATCGCCGGAGCCGGATCGATCCATGCGACTGGCCAAGGCGCCAGCCTTTCGAAATGGCTGGTCAAGAGGGGATAATGTGTGCAGGCCAGCACCACGCAATCGGTGCGCCTGCCCTCCTCGCTCACGAAACAAGGCGCGATTTCTCGCGCGATCGAGGCGTCCGATATGCGTTCGCCCTTGATGAAGCCTTCGGCCAGCCCCGCAAGCTCCCGCGTGCCAACAAGTGTGACCGCGCAATGCGCGGCATAGGTGCGCACCAGCTCATGCGTATAATCGCGCGCGACCGTGCCCGGAGTCGCAAGCACCGAGATCAAACCTGTGCGCGACTGGGTTGCGGCAGGCTTCACTGCCGGAACCGTGCCGATAAAAGGCAGCCAGGAAAAACGGGCGCGCAAATGCGGCAGCACCAGGGTCGATGCCGTGTTGCAGGCGATCACCACCGCATCTGGCGCGAAACGATCGATGAGCCGCTCCATGACGCCTAGCACGCGGGCGACCAACGCGTCCTCGCTCAACCTTCCATAGGGAAAACCCGCATCATCGGCCGCATAGACGAAATCCGCCTGGGGGCGAACGCGAATGACCTCCGTGAAGACGGTCAGACCGCCGAGGCCCGAATCAAAAACCAGAATTTTTGGCGCGCGCAGCATGGAGGAAACCAGAGCTTGGGGTTTCGTTCCATAGCGCGTTCCGGCGGCAAGATCGACCAGCATGACCGCGTCAGCAAACAGCCGAATCTTTAAAAGATCGTTGCCGGCAGGTCCCGCAGAGTCGCAAGGCTATTCGCGGCCCTTGGCGTTATCTTCCGTATGAGATGGAAGCGCAGCCTCGGCCGCCTCCCCGGCGCGCGCGGCCGCCTGCGCGCGCGGCCCTTCGACGAGCCGAACGACCATGCCACGCAAGGTGCGCACATCCTGCTCGGTCATGTTTAAGCGGTGAAAAATATTCCGCAAATTGCGCCGCATGACCGGCTGCTTGCCTTCTGGCCGGAAAAACCCGGCCTTCTCCAGCTCCGCTTCGAGATATTCGAAGAAGGAAACCACCATTTCGCGCGGCGCGGCTGGGGAGCGCTCGATCAGCGTGAAGGGCGCGGCTGCGGTTTTCGAGGCGCGCATCCATTCATATCCAGTCAAGAGCACGGCCTGCGCGAGATTGAGCGAGGCGTAGGCGGGATTGACCGGAAAGGTCATGATTGCATCGGCAAGGGCCACTTCGTCATTCGTGAGCCCGGTGCGCTCCGGGCCGAACAAGATCCCTTGTTTCTCACCCATCGCGAGCCGCCCGGCACTTTCCGGCATGGCCTCGGCGGGCGTGAGGATTCGCTTGTGCTGGCCGCGTTCGCGCGCGGTTGTCGCCCAGAGGAAATTGATATCGGCCACCGCAGCCTCAAGCGAATCGAAAACTTTGGCGGCTTCGAGCAGATGCACCGCGCCCGCAGCGGCGGCGTAAGCGCCCTTCCTGAGCGCGCCGGTGCGCGGCCAGCCTTCGCGGGGCGAAACGAGACGAAAATCGGAAAGGCCGAAATTCGCCATGGCCCGCGCGCACATCCCAATATTCACCGCAAGCTGCGGCCGAACCAGGATGATAGCCGGCCCGCCTTCGAGGCTTTCCTTGGTGTGATCCGTCCCGGCGCCAGTCATCTGCGATCCGTATGGCCCTGTTCAATCGCGCTGGAGCTCATCCGCCGCGATTTCTGGTTGCGAATGGGCTCTTCCAAAATTGGAGCTCTCCGTTCTGGAAGCGCGAAACGTAATAATATACCGCCGTTCCGAAGGAACAG
>DASQCU010000326.1:0-2744 GCA_035634575.1 Beijerinckia sp. | reverse complement strand
CGCCAAAACCCACCATCCCGCGCTCGGGGAACTGTCAGGGCACGATCTCAGGGAGCTATGCAGGCTCGTGCGCGAGCGGCGCGACCGCACAAGGGAAATCGCCGCGCGTCAACGCCGCGAAATGCGTGGCAAAGCCGCTCCGAGGGGCGTCCGGTCCGCCACCGACGATACCGGTACAAGAGCCAAGAAGGAGCTGCTTGGAGCCGCCGTGCAAAGGTTGAACAAGGAAGTCGCGCGGCGCGAGGCAAGGGCCTCCCGGCAGGCTTTGATGGAAAACGCCGCACTGGCCCTGCGACTGCGCCGCAGCAGCGAGGCGGAGGCGCCACATCCTGATCCCGGCCGGACACCAAATGAGGGGATTCGGTCCAAAGGCCATGCCTCCCCGCCTTCGCCGCGCAACCTCGCCAAACAGGGCGCTATCGCCCAACAAACGAGAAATATGCAAGCAAAGCGCGATTCAAGATAATGGCGTCGAATACCACAAGTCATAAGGAATGACCTGTGGTGCCCACTCTCGAATTTTCATTAGGAACCAAGGACCGCCTTTTGCGATCCGTGGTATAAATCCTCGCCGCCTTGCGAACCGAGGCTCCCCTGAAAGCGTTTGATTCCAACGCGGTGTGTGTTTAATTGAGATAAGGCAATGCCATGGACATGGAGCTTTTTGTCCATTCAATCAAATCGGGCAGCATCCTGAAATTAAGCGGAGGCGATCCAGAGGAACCGGAACCTCAGCCGCAGCCCATTGAGCCGCATCCGGAACCAGTCTATCCGGCGACGCCGGGCGAAGCGCCAACCCCCGAACCACCCGGCCTTCCTCCGCTTACACCGGATGACATCCCCGGGGCGGAGCCGTTCGAGTTCCCCTCCGATGCGCCGACGGAAATGCCAGGTTTTCCGTCCGAGATTTGATCGGCGGCTGCCGTTTGGCGGCCAGAGCCTCCCTCCGCCTGAGAAAAACGCCGTGAACCGGGCGGGGAGCCCGGAGGTTCGCGCGCCGAGGCCTGATGATGCCAACGGTCATGAAAAATGACCGTTGGCGCCACTGGAATTTTCGCCAACGCTTTAAAAAAGCGAAAATTCGAGAAAGGAGCCAAGGATCGCTTTTTGCGATCCTTGGCATAAGGAAGTGCGGTCAACGAGCGAATGCCGCATAGTGCCAGGGCAACCCACGGCTGCAAGGGAAAGATCATGCCCGCCCATAATGAATTCGCTGTCCGCCAATCAATTGTCGATACCTGCCGCAACATGAATCAGCTCGGGATCAACCAGGGCACGTCCGGCAATATTTCGGTGCGCTGGAACGATGGGCTTTTGATTACCCCGTCGGGCCTGCCCTATCACCAGATGAGCCCGGACGACATTGTCTTCCTCAGCATGGATGGCAGCTTCGATCACCCTCTCGTGCCCTCGTCGGAATGGCGTTTCCATCGCGACATCATGCAGGAGCGGCTCGATGTCTGCGCAATCGTCCACGCGCATCCGATTTATAGCACTGCCTTTGCCATGTGCCATCGCGACATTCCGGCGGCGCATTACATGATCGCGGCGGCGGGAGGACCCACGGTCCGCTGCAGCAGCTATGCAACCTTCGGCACGCCGGAATTGTCCCAGGCGGCGTTGAAAGCGCTCGAAGGCCGCGCCGCCTGCCTGCTCGCGAATCACGGTATCATTGCAACCGGCCCCGATCTCGCCAAGGCGGTGTGGCTTGCGGTCGAACTCGAGACGCTGTGCCACCAATATGCCGTCGCGCTCCAGATCGGCACACCGGCGATCCTCAGCGGCGAGGAAATCGCGCGCAATGTCGAAAAATTCAAAACCTATGGTCCGCGCGCACAACAACAAGACAACCCGCAAGCGGTAACCAAAGCAGCCTCAAGCCAGGAGACCAAAAGGCCCGCCTCGCGTCGAGCGGCTCTTTGAGATCGCGGTCGAATGGTCGCGACGGATTCGCTGGCGGCGGCTCGGCTCATCCTCAAAGTAGATGTAAGCAATGGCGCGGCCGTCGCCGGATTCAATGCCTATCAGTTCAAAATGGCGACGAAAGTGAAAAGGCGGCCCAAGCGGCATCATGGTCACATGAAGTTATGGTTTGAGCGTCACTCAAACAGCTTTCCCATCCTCGCGTTACGGCGCGATTTTTTGCGTACGATCGCCTGCGTCGCGCTTTGGCCCATCGACAGTTTTCCGACGATCGCGTCGATGTCTTCCAGCTCATTCGCGAGCTGCTCCTTGAGCCGCGCCCGCACCGTCCCGAGCGCGCGGGCCTGTAGGTCTTCGACGTTCACCGCTTTGATAAAATTCGCCGTGAGGCCAGCGCATTTTCGACCGAGCGCCGCCAGGGCCGTGTGGTCGGGATTATCTTTCTCGAACTTCGGGAATGGCACCTTCACGATTAGCTTATGAATGTCACGCGGGCCGAAAAGGCCGCGCGACTGAAATTCCTTAATTTTCTCGTTTGCGTAGTCCGAATTGATGTAGGCTGACAGGTACTGCGCCTCGGCTTCGGAGCGGCATTCGCACCAATAGGTTTTCGACTCGACGACGAAGGGATGATCGAAGGCCCGCCGGTCGACCACAGACGCCGACGCATCCGTCGCCGATGCAGTGTAAAGGACAAGCCATCGCGCTTTTGGGTTCTGAAGTGTCAATCCTCTCTGGAAATTGAGGCGATCTTGAAGGGTCATTCCCGCCGCATCGTTTCTTTCCGTCTTGTTTTGTTCCCAGCGTCTTTCCGCCTCCGA
>DASQCU010000325.1:0-2318 GCA_035634575.1 Beijerinckia sp. | reverse complement strand
TGCGCCGCGTCGTCTCGACGCCGGTGACCTTCGCCGAGCACGAAATCGCGCTCACCGCTTCGATCGGGATTGCCCTTTTCGATCCCCAGTCGCAGCCGAAGCGCGACGATATGTTGAAGGATGCCGAAATCGCCATGCGTCATGCCAAGCGCGCCGGCGGCAATCGCATCGAGGTCTTCCGCCCCAACATGCGCTCCTTGGGCCCCGATCATTTCGGCCTTGAGGCCGATTTGCGCCGCGCGCTCGAACGCGGCGAGATCAAGGTCTTTTTCCAGCCGATCGTGCGCCTTGAGGATCGCACCGTCGCGGGATTTGAAGCGCTGCTGCGCTGGGATCATCCCAAATTGGGGCGGCTCAGCCCCGCCGAGTTCATTCCGATCGCGGAGGAGTCTGGCACAATCGTCGATCTTGGCATTTTCGCTCTCGAACGCACAGCGCGCGAACTCGCGGCCTGGCAAAGCGCGCTCGATGTCGATCCCCCTATTTTTGCGAGCGTCAACGTCTCCTCGCGGCAATTGTTGCGGCACGATCTTCTGCATAACGTCAAGACAGTTCTTACGCGCAGCAATGTGATCAAGGGCACCTTGAAGCTTGAACTGACCGAGAGCCTCGTCATGGAAAATCCCGAATATGCGGCGCAAATGCTGTCGCGTATTCGCGAGCTCGGCGCCGGGCTTTCGCTCGATGATTTCGGGACGGGCTATTCGTCGCTGGCCTATCTCCAGCGTTTCCCCTTCGATACGATCAAGATCGACCGCTCATTCGTGCATCAGAATGGCAAGGGCTCGCGGCCGGTCATTCTGCGCTCCATCGTGGCGCTGGCGCATGATCTTGGCATGGAAGTCGTTGCCGAAGGCGCTGAAACGGAATCGGACGTGATCGAACTCTTCCAGCTCGGCTGCGAATACGCGCAGGGCTACGCCTTCGGCCATCCGATTACTGCGATGGATGCCCGCAAGCTCGTCGGAGCCGCAACGATTGCCGCGTAAACAACCGGATTCCCTTCCGCTGCGCTGCAGAGCTCCGGAAAAGCGCTTCCCCGGCCGGAGCGGAGAGCCGGGGCCCAGGGCAGAAGCTTTAACCTGAGGCGCTTCGTGCTTCTTGCGCTGGATCCCGGATTCCCTTCCGCTGCGCTCCGGGGCTCCGGGAAAGGCGACAGCTCAAGCGCGGCCCGCCTCTGAGGAAAGATGCGCCGGATCGATCCCCACCTTGCGCAAGGCTCGCTCATATTTCGACCCCAAGGCAGAATCGAAAATAATGGAGGGGTCGGCCGGGCAATTCAGCCAGCCATTGTGCTGCATTTCATTTTCGAGCTGGCCAGCCGACCAGCCGGCATAGCCAAGCGCGAGAATGGCCTGGTCCGGCCCGGCGCCGCGCGCAATTGCCCGCAAAATGTCGATGGTGGCGGTCAGGGAAACCCCCTCGTCAATCGGCAAGGTCGAGTTGTCGATGAAAAAATCATTCGAATGAAGCACGAACCCGCGGCCTGTTTCGACCGGGCCGCCTTTGAGCACCTGAACCAAACCCGCCTGTGCCGGCAGACGAATCGCCTCGTCAGGGGCGATCACCTCAAGCTGAACCAGAAGTTCGGAAAAATTGATCTTGTTCGCACGGCGATTGACGATGATCCCCATCGCCCCTTCCTCGGAATGAGCGCAAAGATAGATTACCGATCGGGCAAAATTATTATCGGCCATGCCGGGCATGGCGATGAGTAATTGTCCGTCAAGAAAACCGCCTTTGGTGCGCCACATCGATGCCACCCTTGCACCTCCTATAGACCGCCGTTTTGAAGGAGCTGACGGTACAGTTTAAGGAAAATCGTTCTGAAGCGAGCGATCTGCCGGAAAGGAACACTGCAATTTCAAACCATTCAGCCTAGATTTACGATTCCAAACACCCGTAGGTTTCGCTTTCGAGAACCATATGGATTGCTGTTCATGAGCTATGGTCTATCCTCAGGGCTCAAGAAGCGAGCGCTCCAAACCCTAATGCAAAAACCCTTCCACCTCCCTTCTCCCAAATGGGTTTTCATCCTCGCTTTGGCGAGCCTCTGGATCTGCCTTTTTATTTCGCAAGGCCGTAGCGATCCTTACGCGAGCGGCGGGATCGACAATGCCGGGTCCAAAGTGCAACCGATCGCCGCTGGCGGCCTTAGGCGCGGCTTCTACAGGACAGGCGTTCAAATCCTTCTCGCCCCCGGCGCCTTGACCTACTGGCGTGTGCCGGGAGAAGCGGGCGTACCGCCGGTTTTTTCCTTCGCCGGTTCAGAAAATGTGGCGAGGGCGGAAGTTCTTTATCCAGCTCCCGAACGCATC
>DASQCU010000324.1:0-2112 GCA_035634575.1 Beijerinckia sp. | reverse complement strand
ATTTCGGGAGCGGTTTGAGGCAGTGGATCAGGGGGTAATCGAATCACCGGCGGTTTTCGCGCGCACGAGATCGCGCGCGGCGATGAGCAGCGTTTCGAGCGTGGCGAGATCCTTGGACTCGAGCTGCCCGAATGTCGCAATCGCGAAGCTTTGCTGGGCCTTGATTCCGGAGAGCGCCATTTGGCGCCCCTCCTCGGTCAGGAAGATCGAACGGGATCTGCGATCGCCTTCGATCTCGCGCCGCTCGACGAGACCGGCGGAGACGAGCCGGTCGATCAGGCCGGAAATATTGCCTTTGGTCACATAAAGGCGCGCGGCCAATTCCTGCTGGCTCAGGCCTTCCCGCTCGGTCAGCGTGGTCAGGACATCGCATTGCGGCACGGAGAGGCCGATTGCCTTCAATCGCGCGCTCACCGCGAGCCTTATCCTCGTTTCGAGCCGCAACAGGCGGAACCATACGCGAATTGCATCGGCCTCTTGCGTCTTTTCGCTGGATTGCATTTGCTTTGAGCCAAAGATGGGAGGCGGCGTTGAATTGCTAGAATACAGCAAATTTGCCAGGCGGGCACACCTCGCCCTCGCTGCTTCTGATATAAGCTGAAATCCTTCGTTTTCGGTTTATGGAAACTGATTGATGCGCCGCTTGATCCTGGAACAGCCTTATTCTGCGGCAGCCCTTTGGAGCCGGCGGCTGGCGATTTTCGCCGTCGCGGTTGCGGTCATGGGTTTTGTTGTCGCGCGCGGCGGCCTCGACGCGAATGCGGTTATGGCGGTCCTCGGCGGGGCAGTATGTCTCGCCGGTCTCGCCATTCTGGTGAGCCTCGCCGCGATCAACATCATCTGGCGGACTGGCCGCAAAGGGGCGGGTCAACTCGCGGCCGGGCTCATCCTCGCCTCCCTGCTTTTGGCCTATCCCGCTTATCTTGCCGTGCTAGCCTATCGATTGCCGGTCTTGAACGATATTTCAACCGATATTGACGACCCGCCGGCTTTCGCGCTCACGCGGAGCGCACTTGCAGCCCGCGGCGGAAAAACCCCTCAAAGCATTTCCGCTGCGCGGCGCGAGTTGCAAAAAGCCGCCTATCCCGATGTGCAGCCCATCGTGCTCGACCTCGAAGCGGATGAAGCCTATCAGGCCGTCTTGAAGGCCGTCACGGCGAGCGGCTGGCGCATCGTCGATACAGTGCCGCCCGGCGGGCGTTTCGGCATAGGCCATGTCGATGCTATCGCGCGCGGCCGCATTCTTGGTTTTCCAAATGACATCACGATCAGGATCAAGCCGCTCGCGGGCGAGACGCGCATTGATGTTCGTGCGGTCTCGCATCTCGGCAGCCATGATTTCGGGGCCAATTCGCGGCGGATAGAACAATTCGCGGAATTATTGCAGGCCGAAGTCGATAAGGAATGATCAGATCCGATAGGTTGCCTTCAAGCTTAGCGGCTCATCGGTCTTGACGAGGCCGCGCTCGACGAGATCCTCGAGATGGGCGAATACGGAAAGCCCGGCGGCGCCGCGCAGGGCCGGATCGAGGCCTTCATAGACATTGGCCACAATCGTCTCGATTGTGGCATCGCCCGATTGGATTCGCGAAAGGATCGATTTTTCGCGCGCCCGGCGATGGTGCGCCAGCGCCCGAAGGAAGCGCCGCGGCTCTTTGACAGGTCCGCCATGCCCCGGCCAATAGATGCGATCCTCGCGCTGGCGCAATTTTTCGAGCGAGGCCATGTAATGGCGCATCGTGCCGTCGGGAGGGGCCACGACCGAGGTTGACCAGGCCATCACATGATCGCCTGAAAAGAGCGCATCTTCTTGTGCCAGCGCAAAGCTCAGATGATTCATCGTATGGCCGGGCGTCGCCACCGCGGTGAGCGTAAATCCTTTGCCTTCGAGCGTGTCGCCGTCCTGCATGATTGCGTCCGGCGCATAATCGAGATCATTCGCGGCATCGAGGCGCAAGGTGTCGCCAGCGCCGGGATCGCGCGCGGAAACGTGCGGGGCGCAGCCGATGATCTTTGCGCCCGTTGCTGCCTTCAGCGCGCGTGAGCCGGGTGAATGATCGCGATGCGTATGGGTCACGAGAATATGGGTGATGGTTTCATTGCGCAGGGCCG
>DASQCU010000323.1:0-3244 GCA_035634575.1 Beijerinckia sp. | reverse complement strand
GCGCGTATTACGCACGCTATATGAGCGTATTCTCACGACATAGCGTGCGTAAATTGTCGTATTGGCAAGATTGGGCTTGCGCTTGTATCTGGAAATAAGCCATTGTCGTTCATTAAGATAGCGGGTTACACGAGTCTCATGCCAAATCGCGGTCCGTTTGATCGACAGATTTTCGCCCGTTAAGCTTTTTGGGCTCCTCTCTCGGGATAAGCATGAATAAAATCGATCTATCAGTCGAGCTCGATCGTATCGCTTCGCCGCTCAGTGAAGGGCAGCGCCTGGCGGAACAATATGTTTCTGCCACACGGCAATATCTCGCCGATGAGAAGAATTTTGCCGAGATCTTGTGCGCGCTGCGGATCCGGGCAGTCGAGAACAGCCTTTACGAATTATTCGGCAAAGGCAAGCTGCATGGGACGATCCATACCTGCGTCGGGCAGGAATTCTCGGGCGTGCTCGTCGGCAAATATCTGCGCGAGGGAGATTTCATCACCTCGAATCACCGCTGCCACGGTCATTTCATCGCCGCGACCCGCGAATGGAAGGGCCTTGTCGACGAAATCATCGGCAATGCGGATGGGGTCTGCGCGGGTATCGGCAGCAGCCAGCATTTATGGGCTGAAAATTTCATCTCCAATGGCCAGCAGGGCGGGCTTCTGCCTGTCGCGGCGGGCGTTGCGCTTGACCGCAAGGAGAAAGGCGCGCCAAATGTCGCGGTCTCCTTCATCGGCGAAGGCACGCTTGGCGAGGGCGTCGTCTACGAGACGTTGAACCTCGATGCGCTATGGGGCCTGCCGCATATCGTCATCTGCGAGAATAATTTCTACAGCCAATCCACCCCGCAAACGAAATCCGTCGCGGGCTCGATTGTCGAGCGCGCCGCCGCCTTCGGCATCGAGGCTGTCCAGGCCAATATCTGGGATCTCGCCGGGCTCGATGCGATCCTCGCCGAAGCTTTCGAGCGGGGCCGCACCAAGTCGCAGCCAACTTTCATCGCGCTCGCCACCTATCGCCTGAACCCGCATTCCAAGGGCGACGATCTGCGCGACAAGGCCGAGATCGAATCCTTCCGCTCGCGCGATCCAGTGACCTTGGCCTTCACCGAATTCGACCGTTACAAGAAGCTTTATGCGGAGATCGTCGAGGAAGTCACGGCCTATGCCGAGGAAGCTCTGAGTAAGCCCGCGCTTCAGGCAGAACGCTATTTCGCCGATGAATTGCCCCGTGCCGATCCGGGCAAGACCAGCACTTGGACGAGCCTGAACCGGAGCGAAATGTTCGGCCAAAGGATCGTGCAGCAACTCAATAAATTCTACAATGATTGGCTGCAGCGCGATCAGGGTGCTTTCTTTGTCGGCGAAGATATTGAAGACCCCTATGGCGGCGCGTTCAAGATCTCGAAAGGCTTCACCACCAGTTTCCCGACTCGCGTGCGCACCACGCCGATCAGCGAATCGGCGATCACCGGCATTGGCGTTGGATTGGCCATCAGCGGCCGCCGCGCTTTCGTCGAAATCATGTTCGGTGATTTCATCACCTATGCCTTCGACCAGATCATCAATAATGCCGCCAAATTCCATCATATGTACAATCGGAACATTTCCTGCCCGGTTGTCGTGCGCACGCCGATGGGAGGGCGGCGCGGCTACGGACCGACCCATTCGCAATCGCTCGAACGCTTCCTCATCGGCATCGACAATTGCGTCACCTTGAGCCTGAACTCGCTGGTCGAAGTCGAGCATCAGCTTGCGGGCCTGGGTGAGGTGACAGGGCCGGCCGTTCTCCTCGAAAACAAGAGCGATTACACCAACAAGACCTATGAGCCGTCCGAAGGCTTTATCGTCGAGAGCAATCACGCACTGTTCCCGACGCTTCGGGTGCGGCCCGAATATGCCCGCCCGACGATCACTTTGGTGAGCTATGGCGGCATGGCCCGCTATGTTGCCGACCGGCTCGAAAAGATTTTCATGGCGACCGATACGGTGCCGGAACTCATTGTACCGACCTCGCTGCATCCGGTCGACATCGAGCCGATTGCGCAATCGGTGAGCCAGACCGGGCGGATCGCGATCATCGAGGAAGGAGCGAGCTTCGGCAGCGCCGGGAGCGAAATTCTCGCGCAGCTCTACGAAAGGCTGGGACCCATTTTCCAATCGACCCGGCTCGGCAGCCGGCCGGTGCCTATCCCCTCGGCCCCATCCCTGGAAGAGGCGACCTTGCCAAGCCTTGCCGAAATCTGCACGACCGTGAACGCTCTCGTCGAGAAACGCGCCTATGCCATTTGATATCAATCTGGAGCGTGAAACCGCAAATGACGAATCCGCTCTGGTCGTCGCAATCAACGTGCCCTCGGGCACTCCCGTCAGCAAGGATCAACTGGTCTTCGAAATCGAGAACTCCAAAGCGACCCAGGAGATTGTGGCGCCGGGCGATGGCGTCCTCATCCACGCCCTGAAGGTCGGCGATGTTCTCGAGTTCGGCGTCACCATCGCGCGAGTTGTCTCGCCCGAGGAAGCGGCCGATGCCGTGCCGCCAACCCTTGCGCCCGCGAGCGAGACCGCGACGCCCGCACCTGTGGCCGCAGCGGCGCTGATTCCCACGGCGCCTTTGGCGTCCACGCCCGCTGCGCCTGCTCCCGTGTTGGCCGCGCCGCCAACCATAAAAATGGAGCCCGCGCCTCTTTCTCTGCCGCCAATCCCTCCCTCACCGCGTCCCGCGAAATTTTCGCAAGCGGCTGCAGCATTGCTCGCCAGCAGCAGTCTCGACGCCAGCGCTTTCACGATGGAATTCGTGACCGCCAACGACGTGCGCGCCAAACTGAATGGCGGCACAATTCCGGCGCCTTCCCTGCGCCCGGCCTTCGCGCCCGCGCCGTCTCCGGCGTCTGCCATGGCTCCGGCGTCTGCCATGGCTCCGGCGCCCGGCGGCCAGCCGGTCTCGGGCCGCAAGCGTGCGGAAATCTCGACGCTAAGTGCTGGCGCTGGCGCCACCATGCTCTCGGTTCTTGGCGTCAACCTTGGGCCCATCGCGGTGGGCCGCGAGGAGGATGATTTCTTCGCGGGCAAGATCACCGACCTCGTAATCTATGAGGCCTCGCGCCTCATGAAGAAATATCCGAACCTCAATTCCTATTACGCCAACGGCCACATCTATCGCCGCGAGACGATCGTCGCGGGCCTCGCCATGGATGATGGCGGCCGCCTGGTTGTCTATGGGATTGAGAATGCCGCCGAAATGGACCTTC
>DASQCU010000322.1:0-2903 GCA_035634575.1 Beijerinckia sp. | reverse complement strand
ACTGGGGAGACGCGGTGATGGTTCGGCGGCCGGGTTCGGCCATAGACGGATCCATCGTCCTCTTTGTAACTGGCAATAATATTCAGCAGGCTGCGGCGCAGGTATTTATTTCCGGTTTGCGCGAAACCGCGCGCATTTATTGGTGACGAATAAGTTATATCCGGCGCGGCATGCAATGTATTCTCGCTGAACCGGATGATGGCGCCCCCAGGTGCTGCCACGATTCCATGCTCGGCGAATTTCTGGCGAAAATCAGCAGCCGAAGAAGCAAGTTGCGCGCGGCTGATGCGGGTTCCCATGACTGAGGGGGCATAATATTCAGTGCCAAGGATGTTTGGATCGCCTTTTTCCCCCGGATCGACGGCTGTCACGACATAAATGACCATTTTGCCTTCGGTGGCGTGCCGATGTATCCGATCGAAAAGTAAATGCTCGCCTTTTTGATAATTAAGCCGGAAAAACTGCAGGCTTATTTGGCATTGCGTGGCGACTTTTGGACCTGCATGCTGGTAAAAATCGTCAATGATCAATGATGTTGTTGGAAGAAGATGCGTTAAATCGGAGGGCACACAGACAATGTCGCTTTCCTGTCCTTTGATTTCAAAGGCCCCGACATTATAGTCACCGCCAGTTGCAAATTCGGAAATGTTCGGAACCGTTCCAATGATTTCGGGGAAATCGCGGTCAGAATCGAGAAATTCTTGCGGCGTGCTTGAATAGGACGCGAGATTTTCCACAGGAATTTCAGGATATACGATCAAACCTTCTTTCGATAGGTCGGAATACTCGGTCTTCATAGGTCACGATACCGGATGCAGGCCAATGCCGGGGGGACAGACAATCGCTCCGACACCCGGCGGATGGCCGCTGTCTGCAAGCTTATGCCAATAGCCATAAAATGACCCTCGGCACAAAGCAGGAATCATTCCCAACGCCGGTTCGACCACGTTGGCCGAAGCTCACTCAGCCTCCGGCACATGATCGAGAATTGCGAGGACGCCCTCGATGGGAACATCGATCCAGTCAGGCCGGTTTTCCGCCTCGTCGCTGATTTCACAAAAAGCCTTGCGAAGAAGATAGAGGGTGAGCAAACGCGAGCGCGTTGGCGCGTCGTCGATCCAGATGGAGCTGTCATGCGCAGCCTCCATGTAGGCATGGATGAAGATTTGCGAAAATTCGACGAGTTCTTCCGTCAAGCGCGCCGCGGTGCCTGTTGCATCCGGGATGCGTCTTGAGAGATCGCGTTTCGCCGCCGCCACTGCATACGCGAAAGAGCGCAACATGCTCGCGACATCGCGCAGCGGCGAGCTCTTCGCACAAGTCTCCAAGGATCGCGAAGGATCGCCCTTGAAATCGACGATGATCACATCGTCCTTGACGACGAGAACCCGGCCCAGATGATAATCGCCGTGAACGCGGGTCTTGATTGCGCCGACGGGCTCTCTCACGAGGGTTTCGATCAAGGCGAGACAATCCATGCGCCGGGCAAGAAGCCGCGCTGCACCGGCACGGATATGTTCGCTCGCGGCCTTGTCGATTTGCTGCAAATGGACGAAAGCTCGCTCGGCGAGCGCCTTCGTATCCACTGCGACTTGCCGCACATCGTCGAGCGTTAACGGCTCGGCGGCGAAAGCGGGATCGCCGGTCGGAGTTGCGAGCGCCTTGTGCAATTCCGCTGTGCGCAACCCGAGCCGGGTCATATGCGGAACATAGGTCGAGAAACTTTCGGGCGCGGGTTGATCGTCTTGTACTGGCGCGAGTGCAAGCGCTTCCATGATGCGGGTCAAGGCATGGAGCGTCCAGGTCCAGGCATCGCCCTGGTTGCGGATGAAGGTCTGGAGACTGGCGAGTTCGACGCGGGTGCCATCCGCGGCGACATGTTCGACGACGCCGAGCAAGGCTGGCGTATTGGCGAAATGGGCCACTTCCGTCAGGAAACGGCTGATCTCGACTTCAGGATTGGGGCCGCTTTGCAGGAAGCGATAGATTTTGAGCGCCATTCGATTGGCAAGGACGAGCAAGCTATTGCCCTGCGCGCCGCGCGTTCGATGCACGTCGGCAGCCTCGATCTCCGGCTCTCCGGCAAGCCGCTCGGTCGGGGTGAAGATGATCTTCCCGCCTTGGCTGGTCGAATGGATCTCGGATTGGCGCAGTGCCGCGAGCATGGCGACGCCAAAGGCAGGCGACATATCGGCATCGTAGAGAAGGCCGGTCAAAGCCGCGCGGCGCAGCTTGGCGACAGCATGGGAGAGCACAGCGGTTGCGTCTTCGCGCTCGGCTTCCGCGGCAAGCGGCGTGAAATAGGTCTGCGTCGCGCCGCCTTCCAAATGAACGTCAAGAATGGGTAGAATGAAGCGGCCCTCCCGGCCATCGCGAAGCACCGCGAAGTCCTTCACTACGACGCTTTCAAGCTTTCTCCCTTTGCCAAGAAACCAGCGGCGCGCAGTAAGGAAGCGCGGCGCGACGGTCCGCTCGAAGGCGGCCAGTTCGCGCCCGGCGAAAATCGTCTCAAGCTTGCCGGTTGCGACGAGCGTGAAGAGTTCCGGCGCGGGCGTTGATGCGTAATGATCCTTGCTTACCTCCGCCGGGTCGAGCCGGAACCAGAAGAAACCATAGGCGGCAAGGGTCAGGAGATAAGGCACTGGGCCAAGGGGTGGAAAAATGCTGCCTGCGGTGAGTTCGACCGGCACCATATCCTTGAATTCGGAAAGGTCGAGTTCCACCGCTTGCGGCGCGCGTGAAACATTGACGACGCACAAGATGCGTTCGCCATCATATTCGCGCAGATAGGCAAGGACCTTGCGATTGGCTGGATAGAGAAACCGCAAGGTGCCGCGTCCAAAGGCGACATGGGAGCGGCGCACGGCGATCATGCGCCGCGTCCAGTTCAAGAGGCTCGTCGT